>CAMWSA010000042.1 GCA_947176785.1 uncultured Lachnospiraceae bacterium | reverse complement strand
CCGTTGCTCCTAAAAGCATATCATATTCCTGCACGGAGGACAAAAATTCTTTAACGTCACCGCCTAAAGCAGTATACCATTCCATTTCCAGTGTACTCTCACCTTTTTCAACATATGGAAAACACGTACTGCCTCCTCTTTCGTCAACGCCATAAACGGTTTTATCTCCCATTCGCCGGAATAATTTTCCGCGTTCCGGACTGCCTGTTCTGCTGTTTTGGCAGACAGTTCAAACACCTCATCCAGTACCTTTGTGAGAGCAGGACTATCTTTCTCTTTTATCCATATACGGAACAGGCTTGTATATGACAAACCGGATTTATTATATTAGCTTGATCCTTCATAGTAACGCAGCATATCCTCGTAAATGTCTCTTGTCTGTTTTTCATCTCCCCATGCTAAAGGGTCATCGGCATAACATAGAGTCCAAAACGGTTCTATATTCTGAATATTTCCGGGATGACTTTCCCATAAGTGATACATTTGGCTTGCAAAATATTTTATATCCGAACAATTTTTATAAACTACATTTAATTTATTCATCAAAATTCTGCCAAACTGTTCCATGTCAAGATTTTTGTAATCAATATGTGTCCTCACATGAATAATAGCTTTGCTGATGTCTGTTTCCCATTCCAAATAGAGCAAATCATCATCTTCTGGTGTGTTGAGAAATAATTCGTCAAGCCGTTTATTATACTCTATTTCTGTTTCGAATCCCTCATAAAGTAAAATCATATAAACCAACAATTCTTCCATGATAACACCATTTATTCTGAGCAAATCTCAAAACTTACTTATTGTATCAAAAAAACGGATACTCTATCTGTTTCAGCAATTTATCGTCATTACAATAAATTCCTGTGCAATATCCGTTACGTCGTACAGGCTCTTAGGGTCTGCAGCGCGTTTCTTAATGCAGCGACAGGTCGCACATAAAGCGCCAGAAGCCCGTCCGTTTTTTGGCGGCCTCCGGATCCAGCGCCTTCAGCCGTTCCAGGAAAGGGGCGTACAGGGAACGGAGGGACTTGAAGATATAGTCCAGCTCACTGCGGTCCGGATGCCCTTTTTGGAAGGCGCGAACCTTTTCCGAAAAGCCGGCATAGAAGGACCGCCAATAGGCCATAGACAGCAGAAACTGCTCCAAGCTCCCGTTCACAAAGGTGCACGTATCGTCCTGAAGCTCCCGGACAACATTCCAGACGCTTCCCGTTTTCAACTCCACAGCCAGCCAGGCGCAGGATTCCGTCTTGTTCCAAATCCAAGCCTCGTCCGGCTTTCCGAAATTCCGGACAACGCTGCTCCGATCCAGGCTTCTTGCCTCTCCAAAGACCATGTACGGCTTTCGCCGAATTTCCAAAATGCGGAGGCAGCTCACCCAAAAGAAAATGCCGCTGACAGCACTGCGCCGGTCCTCCGCTTCCTCATCAGGAGAACGCCAGGTCTCAAATTTGTCCGGAAGCCCCACTTGGGTGAGAAAACTCCGGATTTCCTCCGGCAGTTCCAAACTCTGAAGCTGATAGGGATTGTACAGGCCCAGGGACGGGGGTTGGAGAAACGCCTCGTCCAGTTCCAGACTGCCCTCCGCCGCCTGAGCCTGTTCGTAAAAGCGGACCATAGAGGGATATTCCGTCCAGTCGGGTTTTTCCGCGGGTTTGTTCATCATTCAAAAACCTCCTCATACTATATATATCTAATTATACCACTGCCGGGCAGGTCTGCAAAAGGGCCCTGTCCAAATCAGCACATAAATCGGCAAAATCCGCATTTTGGACCGATATCGTTCAAAATTGCGATTAACCATGAGATGTCTCACCATTTCTATCGCAATTTTTTTGTCCTATCATAACGTTTATTGCACGAGTTACAGATTCTTTCGTAACGCATCATAATAGACGGCCTTCAAAGCCCCGTGTACTTCCGTCCCCGCTTTCGATTCCTTCTCATGCCAGCCCACGCCTGCGGTATATGTCAGTATCTCATCACCGTTCCCGTCATACACATGGACGGCGGAACCCGCCCCTTGGAACTTAGCTTCATACGGCTCGCCAAACAGGATGCTCAGCCACCGCTCATCAGCCTCCCGTATCTCTATGCAACATTGTCAAATGATGAATTTAATTTTTTGCATAAAAAGGCAGGGACTCTCTCGAATCTCTGCTTTAAAAATATTATTTTAAGTTGTTCTATACCTGCGCTTTAATAGCAAGCGTAAATCAACCTACCTAAGATTTTTGATAACTTATCAATTTACTGATTGTCCTTCTTCATTTTTTCTTGTAGCATGATATAAAAATAGACTTTCTTCATCCGCAGATTTTGTGTAATACACATTTATCCCATCCGTACTATACATATAATAGCTAAAAAACTGTGTCATCAGAAAATACCTGCAAATCAATCAAAGGCTGTTGAAAGAATTCTGCAGCTTAATTAAGTTGTTCATCAATATTGGGATTGTCGGATGTCTTATGAAACAAATAGGTTGTTACTTTAGAGTTCTCAAAATAACCAATCTGTTCAAACCGGACGACCGCAAGGTCATTGTCAAGAGTTATGCTGCCGCTTACACCGCCGTGTTGATCGGATGTGAAAGCCATTTTTTCTTCCGATAGACTGCCGATACACGCATCATATCCTATTTCACGGAAAAGGCTAATCTGTATGAGATAAGAGCCATCCTCATTTAGCTGGATTTCAAGACTTGGATCATCGTTGGCATCGCAGTATTCCCCTGTGAAAGAACTATAGTCGGGGCGTGCATCAGGGCAGTTTTCCAGATGGGGAGTATCTGATGTTTTATGGTATTGATAGGAGCTCTCCGTAGTGGCTGTCTGATACCATCCGGAAGTAAATGTCACTGTGGCAGAATCATCATCAAGAGAGATGCTTCCCTCCACCTTTTTGTCTGTACCCCATTCAGAGGTGAAAAACAGGATTATATTTTCTGACTGATAACCTGTGCATTCATACAACTTGGTTAGAAACGGGATTTTAACCTGTATTCCATAAGTATCATCTTCATTTTTTTGAATCTCCAGACCGTCATAATTAGGATCGTTTATAGTATTACCCGTATATTCTCCTTCATAAATTTCTAGAATTTGCGTCATTTCTGTCTGAGGTTCTATTTCCGATATTTCCTCTGCGGCTGTGGATTGCTCGGATTCGTGTATTTCAGATGGGGACGTCTGCCGTATATCAGAAGTGCTTTCTTCAGGCAGATTAATATCGTCGCCAGTATTTTCAATTTGAGCGGGGGCAACATCCGCGTATCCTGTATTCTTATTTGTAGAACAGGCAGATAATAAAACAAGACATATCAAACCCAGCAAAAAGATTTTTTTCATAATAATAGTTCCCTCCAGTGAAACTGATAAGTTCCATCCTCATTTTTTTGATTTCCAACAAAGGTTCATTTACCTCATAATCACAGTACTCACCCTCATATAAATCGTTTTTGACTTAGTTTTCTTTCAGTTCGTACTTACTTCTGCAGCAAAAATTTTACTGCAGAATGCTGTATATTCATCATAAGAAATTTCATTTCCATTCAATGTATACTTTATTCCTGCCTCTGCGTTATTTTGGTCAAATTCCTCGCCGAAATTCATTTCTGCAGTTAAGTTATCAGCTCCCTCAAATTTTTCCATATGGTAAAATTCAAATCCTGCACTCGACCTGTTGCTGTACATAATCCATATGGCTCCATTATAATAGGTATAAGAAATAGTGAGCGCAGTTCCGTCACCCGAAGCAAATTCATATACGCTGTTATCGCGCGCATCAAGGTACATTCCGCCATAGGGACCGTTAAGAATCAGTTCATTTTCTCCATCATTGTCAAGATCAACTTTCTCTCCAATAGAAAATGAGTCCCATTCTCCAGAGTCCATATTTAAATCAGAAATATAAAATGACGATGTCAGATCCGTGGAGTCAACCGCACCGATTGAGCCATTGATAAATAAATCTAACAGTTCCTCTGCTGTCCTTTCCGAATTTGCATTTTCAACCGCCTGCAGACTGTTTTCCTGCTGATTTACAGAAGATTCCTCTGCATTTATAGTTTCGTTTCCTTTTATCTCTGAATCTGTACTCTCACCAAGTAAATCATCTGCAATAGCTTCAGTTTCCTGCTCAGCCACAGTAGCTTCTTGTTCTGTCTGCACATTCTGTGCAGTCCCCTCTAAGACTTCTGGTTCCATCTGTAAATTCTGAGCAACGTCCTTGGAGGCTTCTGGTTCATTACTGCATGCAGTCAATGGCATGGCAATTAAGATACCCATTAAACCAACAATGTTCTTTAAAGCTGCAGAGTGTCCGTTTTGTTTTTTGTCGCTGTTCATCAATTTTCCCTCCTGTCATTCTAACACCTTATTTATATCACGGCGAGAAAAACAATAAAATACTCCTTGCATGAACGACACAGATTTTGCATAAACGACACAAATTAATTACCAAACCGCATCCTCCATTTAAAAAACTCCTTTTTAAACTCCTTACTATGAGTCCTGCCAATCCCTATCTCTAATCCATTACAAAGTGTAATCTCACGGCTGTTTGCTTTTTCAATATATTTTAAATTGATAATATATGACCGTTGTATCTGAAAAAACCCAAACTGAGATAAACTTTGTGCCGTTTCGGATATCCTTCCCTCACAAAAATGCTCACTGCCATCCAACATAAGATATCTTAATTTTCTTCCATATGTTTCAACAAGAAGAAGTTCATTCAAGTGTATCTTTATGTGAATCCCAGCAGTATCATTACAAGAAATAATCCGATCCTGAAGCTTTGTTTTCAGGAAGGAATCAAGTGCTTCATCTATTTCTTCCAAATGCTTTTTATCTATATATCTAAAGGCATTCACTTTATATCCTAATCTTGCCTGCTCCGTATGAGAAGTCAGAAAACAAATTTTACTTTTATTTCCACAATGCATCAATTGTTCCGCTATTTGAAACCCATCTTCGCCCTCTGCAAGTTCAATATCCAAAAACAACAGGTCAGTATCCGGATTTTTCATGAATTCTTTTCCACTACTATAGGAATTGATTAGAAATGAAATATTTTTATCACTGCAATATTTTTTGATAATCGTCTGTATCTTATCTCTCCATACTACTTCATCTTCTACAATAGCTATTTTCATTCCTCTTTCTCCTCTGCTTTGACAGTTGGTATAGCAATACTGATTTTAAACAACGCTTCTCTATTTTCCACTATTGATTCCATATAACATTCACCGTGATACTTTTCAACAGTCGAAACGATATTTTTCAGACCAAATCCATGATTTTCCTTATCCTTTTTTGATGTCATAAAGAATTCCTTTTTTGCATTGATTCTTTCAGCAACACTGTTACTGACAACAATAAAAATTTCTTTCTTATGTTCTATAAATTCAACACGTATTCTGGGAGCATCTGCTTTTATCGATGCTTCAACAGCATTTTGCAATATATTTCCCATCAATGTGGTAATATCAAACATCTCAAGAGGCATTTTTTCGGTCAGCTTTCCCAAAACAACAAACTCTATATTTTCCCTTATTGCCAAACACAAATAATAATTAACAATTACATCAAGAAAACTATCTCCGGTATGAATCTTTAAATCAAACTCATCCTGAATATTCCAGATAGTATCTATGTATTCTTTGGCTTCTTCTGTCTTTTTTTCGTTCATTAACTCTCTAAGGACACCAATATGATTCACCAGATCATGTTTAAAGCACCGCACAGCCACCGACTGCTGTAACTGATAATCGTACTGCTGTTTTTGCATATACATAAAAGATTGCAGTTCCCTGTTCTGTCTGTTTGACAGTATATTTTTAACAGCGAGGCTAAGCGTGAGGAAAACAGAATAGATAACTCCCACTATACTGATAAAAAATACCGCATATGCATCCCCTCCATACATTGTATGATTTTCGTCAAAGAATACAAAAACAAAATCGTAAAACATTTGAAAAATGCTGCCCTGCACCAAAAGCGCAAGCTTGTATTTGAACTCTACATCGCACATATAAACTTCATGTTTTTTCAGAATCCGCAGGTATGCCAAAAGATATATTAGGAACGAAAGCAAATAAGCAGGTTCCATCCACCAAGCAATATCTGTACTGCTAATTCCTCCGCCTATCATCATAACTTGTATCAGCATGACACTAAATGTATCAATGATTCCGGTAAAATACATGAGGGCGGCACTTAATACAATCAAATATCCTAAACGCTCCTCGAAAAACAAACAGATGGAAAGCACACTCCAAACGATATAAACAATCGGAGAATTGACATCATAATATGCATTGAAAGCTCCTGCAAACAGCACAATCAATGCAGATATGGCAATGAAAAATCTATTTCTTCTTGGACTGATCCTAAATCCACAATGGATTATAAACAAATATATTAAATAATTTGATATGTTGTCTACAATATAAATCATAATTTCCACTCTTTCCCCTATTATCAGAGCGTATTAAACTCTATCAGAACTTCTTCTCATGGGCCTGTTACCTGCTCTCAAGTCCCATTTTGCTTTACCAATAGATACAGGAGCCTATAATATTTACATTGCTTTTCTTGTGTGGTGTGTTGTTTTTATTGCAAGCGCATTTTTCTTTCTTTTCAGCAAATGGATTGCTGCGTTAAAAGAAAAGTCGGTCAAAGTGCAAAATGTTATGATAAATGCTTATAGATTTGCTTTTACTTCAATAAAGTTATACTGACAGCACCGGCCACATAGAGATACTGTGGAGAAGTCCTTTTTTTGCTAAAGAACCGCCACAAAAGACTTGCCGCCAGCATGACCCACGGAGCGGCAATGCTGCCGATGCTCAAAATCTGTACGGTAGTTTAATACTGTGGCGTAAGGTAGTATGTCAATGATTTTTACCTTTCGCATGGCCCGCACTTGAAATAACCCAATAATTGCAAAACAAAGGAAGAAGAAAATAACTGTTAGCAAAACTGTGTCAGGAAACAACATCACCGAGAATTGAAACGGCTTATGAAACATTTGAAGAAGTAATGCAATAATAAACTGAGAGCCTACCGCTCCCAGAAGAAGCTCTATAACCAAGGCAAATGCACCGATCACAAGTGTTTCCAGGAAAAAAAGCCATGCTGCCAAGCCTTGCTCCATGCCCATAATACACTGTATGGCAAATTCCTTTTGCCTTCTGTAAATCATGAAGCGATTGACATACTGTACCAGAAAAATCAAGAGTAGAGTAATCAAAAGAATGGCCACTTTCATTAAGTTCCCTAATGTTTTTATATTGAACTCCTGCCCAATGTCCGGCTTATAGAAACTGCTGGATATAGAAAGAAACGCATAAAACAATGTCACACAGATTGTGAAAGTTATTTTTTGCCGCTGTTGCCGCTGCTCCCCTGGGAATAGTCCGCGCATGAGAAAACAGCTACCATTTTTCTCATAGTCCGGCTCCTGTTCTACAATCCTAATCTGCGTTTTATGTATCCATAAAACTGTCTGTGCAGTTCCCTCATTTCATCCGGTGCTTTCATAGCGTGCTGATACATGAATTTATCTCCAAAGCTGCTCAAAAAAGTAATTTTAAGTACCACTGTAAGAAATAGAACCGGCATACAACAAAACAGATACATTTTCTTTGGCGACAGCACATGGCCCGTTCTTCTTAATGCTTTGCAGTTTCTCTTCATACGTCTTGCAGTTTTTTCCATGACTTTCCATTCATATCCCACTTTCCGGGGATTTACTGCATCGTAGTATGCATCTGCAAGCGGTACTACCATAGCCAGATGGCAAAGCTGCCATGTATGCATGTCTGCCACGATCTGATATGGAATGTGCGAGCTTTTAAAAATCTTTGCCAGGGACAGTAGACGTTCACTCCTTTCCCCACCAATTTCTGCAAATGTTGTAGGCTGGACAATCTGCGGTGTCAGGGCGGCGTCTAATATATCATTTTTAAAGCTCCCGCCCGCCCCCGGAAAGGCAGGGAGTATTTTTCCTTTCCCACAGATACCCTCCCACTTATCATAAGTTTCCAGTGAATTGACCATAGTCACAATTGTCGGGCTGATGTTATCCTGCAGCTCTTGCAATGCAGTGCGCAGTTGATCCTCTCTCACTGTCAAAAATATGAAATCATAGCATTCATCTGCTTCTATATGGGAAACTATTTTTACTTTTGCTTTTTTAACGGTATTCCCATTCTTATACTGTAAACCTGTACTTTTCAGGCTCTCAAGCCGCTTTCCCCGTGCATAAACGGATACATCATATCCTGCTTCCGAAAACAGGGAACCATAGAAGCATCCAATAACGCCGGCTCCGTATATTAGCAATTTCATCTGTTCCTCCTTTATGAATCCCGGTCATTTTTTAATACAGCCAGCGTCTTTAACGCCTTATCGCTTTCCGGACTGACTGCGTGTTCCATCTCGCAGGCCTCTGCCGCCGCTGTCTTCTTATCCACCCCCAGCCCCGTCAGGAGCCGGCAGAAAGTGCTGTGCCGCTATAGGTATAAGGAAGGCTTGTGGCATCCTGTACGGAGAAATGGAGACGGGAGCTGTGTGCTGGCTTCTCCTTCTATATGCGTAAGCAGCCAGTCCTGTTCTCCGATTTTTCTGCCGATTTTTGCAATTTCCTCTTTGGATTTATTTTCAACCCTGTGCATCTGCTTTTCCCTTCCTGCACCGGAAAGCCGCCATGCCCTCCACAGTCTTCACTTCCGCTTTCCGGTACATGGCTTTCAGCCGCTTCCGTAAACTGTCTGCCGTTTCATAAGGCGGCGTAAAGAATCCTTTTGGCGTATATATTTTTTCAATAAACCAGTCTGTCCGCCTGTTCTCACCTTTCACATAAAAGCAGCCGCAGAAAATCCCGCCCGGTTTCAGGATGCGGAAGATTTCACTGTATGCCGCTTCCTTATCAGGAAAAGCATGGAAACCGTTCAGCGACAGCACAATTTCAAAACTGCCGTCAGGAAAGGGCAGGCTCCCCACATCCCCCTGCCTGAAGCAGACATTCTTAAGCCCCCTCTTTTCTGCCTGACGTTTTGCCCTCTCCATCATATCCGGGGAATAATCCAGACAGGTGATATCTGCATCCGGCAGCGTTTCATACACCGGCATGCTGAGTACGCCCGTCCCTACCGGAACCTCCAGCATTCTGCCGCCAAAACCCTGCGGTATGCCCGAAAGTGCAAGCTCCAGATAGCGGTCGTTTTTTTTCTTTTTCATGTTCCATACCAGCTTACAGACTGCCTTCCCCGGCAGCGTGGAGCAGGTTATCATCCCGTCATAGAATGTCGCCTCTCCTCCTAGGCTTCTATATGCGTTTTTGATTTCATCATGTCTGCTCATTCTTCTTATCCTATCATTTCTTTATCCCAATGCCACATCAAGCGCCATCATGACCGTAAACCCGGCTGCAAACAGGACTCCACGTTGGAGTGTTTCCCCGCCGACATCTCCGGAATAAGCTCCTCCACTACCACATAAACCATGGCCCCAGCCGCAAAACTCAAAAGGTACGGCAGGAGCGGAACCACAAAACCCCCTCCTTGCTTTCCCGATATAAGTTAGCAAGAACTAACTTATATCTCTAATAAATGCGGCTGCTTTGTGTTAGTGATCGCTAACTCGATTTCAAGTATACCTCTCATACCCTGCTTTTGTCAATAGGCGCTCTATGAGAAATTGAAGATGTACTATGTTACAGGCGGTATGCCGGAACCAGTGCTCATGTGGACGGTAAAAAACAGTTATTGATGACGAGCTTAGCCTTAAATCATGGCTGTGTAATACACCGTTGTATCTGCAGTTACAATGGTTCGATACAGTGGAAAATGTCGACGTATCTGTTAAGTTAAAACGGCGCAGATGGACATCTGAAATAACTGCAGGGGATGCTCTGTATCTTGAAAAACCGGGCGTAATTCTTAGCTGATTATTTGAGTACACATTATACGACTTTTAGGTGATTAAGCGGAATATGCGGATATCGCCATGCCATTAAACCGCCGAAGCACATGGTTTTTTGCCTTGATTCAACCCTGCTCAATACTTACGGCAGATAGGAGCTTCCTGTATAATTCAAATATAGGGATTGTAAGAAGGTGGTTGAAAAAAATACCTCAGAGTAAAATAAGATTACTGACTTTACATGGTTAGTAAAAATCTTATTGAACAGAGAGGTATCTAAAATGAATTGTAACTTAAAAAAACGAAAAAATAGCATCCATTACCGAAAAAACCTTGAAAAAAGCCTCTGAAATTCAACAACACATAGGATGACTTCCAGACGTTCAAGGCATGGGGCGGATATGGCAGAAAGAATATGCTATATTGTTTATCGCATGACCGGCATATATGCGTAGCCTGTCCTATGCTCAAATGAATCAAACACTTCCAACTCCTGCGCCCCGTTATCCGCCATGCTAAAGCCATGCGCAGGCATGAAAAAGTCTCTGATGTAGGCAAACAATTCCCAGATCTCACATTCTTCCTTTGCAATCAGCTGTGCCGTTGCCCTGTCCGTATATGCTCTGATATACAATGACGCCGGCATCTTATATAGATCTACCCCTTCCGGTTGTTCCAACGTTGTCACTTCCCGCACGAATCCAAATGCTCTGATCTTCTCATCAAGCCAGAAATTAACGCTTAAATGAATATCTGTAACAGGCAGTACATTTTCCCGAACAGCGTTAAAAACCGTTTGCTTTTCTTCTTCCGTCACCGACTCTATGGCGCAATTAAATCCGTCTATGCCCTCATAATCTTTTGCATATATGACTTTTCCCGCAAGAATTGTTTCCGGTTTTTCTATGATTTCAAATTCTGCTCCGCCGATCTTTATGGTTTCGATGACTCTTTCAAACTTACCTCTACATGCATATCGCTGGCTTTGCCTGCGATATTGCACCAATCAGTATTTGGATGTATAACATCCAAACTTGTCATTTTCTGTGGCTAACAGAGTGTCAACCGAAGTGTGCAAAAGTTGTCCGAGCACTTTCAAATTGTAAACATCGGGCAGACATTCACCGTTTTCCCATTTTGAGACAGCCTGCTCTGACACTCCTATTCTGAAAGCAATCTCCTTTTGCGTAAAATTCTTTTTCTTTCGAAATGACCTTAACCTTTTTCCAAAATCAACCTGACTGAACATATTACAACCTCCCGGTGCATTCATTTTGTTCTAAATTATTTATATAACAAATTATCATGCAAAGCAATTCTAAGTTTGTTTATCAAACCTTTAATAAACTCAACCACAGGTTGTATGCAAAGCGGCTGATTCCAGGCATAATATAATCTTTTCGCAGCCATGCTCCTTTACGGCATCCTGCCGGTTCTCACGAGAGGGGTGATCAGCATCGCCTCATTCTCCGCAGCCCACAGTCACATGATCAATATCCGGATATTTGAGCATCCGGATATTGATCAACGCGCCGCCTGAAGGAATGCCATTTATAATGTAAAAGCCTTTTAATCCTCGTATTTAAAATAGTCAAAATCCGCGCTCTTGCGGCAGCCGCAGCCGCCGTTGTTGGCATAGATGCCCACCAGCGTGCCGGTGTGGCGCTTGGGATCGTCGGGAACACCTTCGTCGCAGAGGTAGATGCAGTTCTCCAAAACGCCCACGCTCTGCCAGTCCTGACCGTCGTAGCTGTAGTAGAAGCTGCGGGTCAGCTTATCCACCACCACCTTCAGATAGACAGGGGCCTCCTTCACATCCGGGATCTCCGCCATCAGTTCCTCCCCGTGGTTTCGATTGATCACCAGCTGGATTTTACGGCCTCCCTCATAGCACAGGGCACAGCGGGCATAGGTGGCCGTGCTGTAGTAACAGGTCAGTCCCGCCTGCTCCCCGTCGTGATCCGGGTAGTACTCCAGCTTAGTCTCTGCCCTGTAGGACAGTTCCTGCTCCCGGCGCAGCAGCGTGTTCTTGGAACGGATCTCGCTAAGCTGCCCGTCCCTGGTCCAGATGCGGAAATATCCGGGCCGCTCTGTCAGAGACCAGGAACCGTTGTCAGGATTGCGCACAAACTCCCACTCCAGATTCAATTTTGCGTCATTGAAATCGTCAAACAGATTCCTCTCAAAAACGCACTCCGGCAGATCCGGGGCTGTCTGCTCCAGGCTGGGGCCTTTGCCCTCGTTGATGGTCAGCCATCCGTCCTCCGTCCACTGCACCGGGTCCAGAGCGGACTCTCTGCCCACTGTGGTATAACGTCCCCCGTTGGGCCTGCCGCAGAGATAATAGCACCACCACTGCCCGTTTTGATCCTGTACCAGCTTACCGTGGCCGGAACGCTGGATGGGAGCCTGGGGGTCCATTTGCCGCATCACAGGATTATAGGGAGAGTTCTCATAGGGGCCGTACATGTTTTTGCTGCGGGCCATATTGATGCCATGCCCATAGCCGGTGCCGCCCTCCGCCACCATGGCATAGTAATAGCCGTCCTTTTTCATCAGATGAGGGCCCTCGGAACATCTCTCCCCCGTGCCGTCCCAGGCCGTCTTCATCTCCCCGTCCACCCGCAGACTATCCTCACTGAGCGGTACGGCCTGGGCTGCCTTGGCGATAATCATATACCTGCTGCCGTCGTCATCCACAAAATGAGAGGGATCGATATTGTCCACCTCCAGGCAGGCCGGCTTACTGTAGGGTCCTTCCGGCTTATCAGACACCATCACCAGCTGTCTGCGCATCACATTGTTGTCCCGCTTGCCGTCCGCATTGAGCCGCAGAGTGGCAAAGACATAGAATTTCCCGTCCACATAGGAGATATCCGGCGCCCAGATTCCATGGGAATCCCTGATATCGCTGATATCCAGCCACTCCGGATTGCTGATGGCATGTCCGATGATATGCCAGTGTACCATATCCCGGGAGTGGGAGATGGGAATGGCCGGAAAATACTGGAAGCTGGAGTTGACCATGTAATAGTCGTCCCCCACCCGGATCACCGACGGATCAGGAAAAAATCCCCTCTGCACCGGATTGTGATAAACTCTTTTCTCACTCATACTTCTTCCTCCTTATTTTATACTCTCTAGACGTTTGCGAAACTCCCTTTCAGGATGCAGAGATCGGGCAATATATACAAAATAAGGGCGGCTTGCCACTGCGTGAAGCTAATTTAAATATGCTTCCAAGCCCGTTTTTGTATATATTGACCGTGTTAGAGCTTTTTCTGACACAAGTTCCGTCGCTCGCAGAGAATGTTTTGCAATTACCTGTTATAATTCTAAAATCATTTTTACTTTTAATGGACGCTTTGTTAAAAATTCTGCATTTTCATCCATTGTCGTTCTCGGATGCTGATATATATCATTTTGAATGTCAACAGGCTCGTCAATTATATACAAATACCCTTTTTCCACTCCGTTATGGCTAATTACACCATTGTCGTCATATCCCAGGGTACTTGGCTGGTGTGAAAATGCCTCCGCAAGTTCTTTCCACTGTGTAATTGTACTGTTGGTTCTTAACTCTGAAAAAAACACATTGGAACCATGATACCAAACACCATCAGACTTTATTTCTATCTTCATGCTTTCCTCGTTCCTGCATATCGCTGGCTGCGCCTGCAATGTCCCTTAATACGTATTTGAATGTGTAACATTCAAACTTACCTTATTCCTGCATACCGCTGGCTGCGCCTGCGGTATTGCACCGATCAGTATTTGGAAGTTTTACTTCCAAACTTCCTCCATAGTGTAACTCATTAATAGTAATCCTGATAGCGCCATATATAGACTGCTTTTTCCGTTCTCACAAGAAACCACATATCATCGTCTGTCAAATCCTTTATTCCCTGAGGATTGGATACCAGAACGTCAAATGTTTCCTCATTGCACTGCTGGAATAATTTCTCGTATTCCCAATGCCTTTTTATATAGGACAACTCCCTCTGCCTGTTATAAGTAAAGCCATTTCTAATCAGCCTTTGGTATGAGTGTTTTCGCTTTGCGGATAATTCCTTTAAGAACTCTCTCCTGCCTATCCATATATATCCTGTCTCTGAGAAATAGTATCTATTCCAAAAGGAATTTAGAAATTCCTCCAGTTCTGTTCCCTCGCTTTCAATCAGGCTGATCCAGAATTCCCATTCATATGACCAGTTCTCAGGTCTTCGCACCTGTGTGCGCTTTGATGAACTGTCACTGACATAGGCACTCAAAAAAGCCCAATACAGCCACTTCTCCAGATCCGCCTCTTCACCGGGAATACGAAAACTGCTGGTGTATACTTCCAATCTGTAAGCCACCGGACTCATCAGAGGAATGTTTTCATGCTGCATCAGATATATATCATTCCATTTTCCCAGTCGCCTTTTAAAACAGTCCCATTGTTCGACGGGACCTTTTTCGAGGCAGTCTGTCGGGAAATCCCGTCCCCGACAACGGCAAAGACTATCCACGCTCATTCGCCAGTCCATCCTAACCACTCCCTCTACTCCAAAATGCTGTACTGCATCCACTCATATAGAATCTTCGTTCCCTCTGTGATCTCCGGCGGCAGCAATGCCCTGGCCACCAGCTTCAGTTCCTCCGACTCCTCGTCGATCCTCTTCAAATGGGCATAGTCCCCGTCTATGCTGACCACCTGATATTGAAACGTGTTCATCCCCTACCTCCTGCTATTTGAAGATTTTCAATCTTCCTTGTTCCTGCATATCACAGGCTGAGCCTGTGATATTGCGTCAATCAGTAATGGATGTACAACATCCAAACTTACCGCTTCCCTGCATAACGCGGGTTGCGCCCGTGTTATTACGTTAATACGTATTTGGATGTGTAACATCCAAACTTACCTCTACATGCATATCGCTGGCTTTGTCTGCGATATTGCACCAATCAGTAATGGATGTGCAACATCCAAACTTACCTCTGCA
>CAMWSA010000041.1 GCA_947176785.1 uncultured Lachnospiraceae bacterium | reverse complement strand
TGCCCAATGACCAGATCCGCCCCCAGGTCGATACATTTTCGTCCCAGATATCGCTGGTTTTCCGTGGGATAATTTTCCCTCTCGATGCCCCAGTGACAACAGGCCAGTATCAGATCTACGCCCTGCTCCTGCAATTTACTGATGCCTTCCTTGAGCAGCTTCTCGCTGCCCAGCCCCCAGGCCACTTCGTTGACAGAGACAATGCCAATCCGGATTCCCTTTTCCGTCTCATAGACACTTACATTGCTGTCATATGCGTAGAGGATTCCCTCCTCCTCCAGGGCCGCCACCGTGTCGTCGCTGCCCCGGGTGCCATAATCCAGCCGATGGTTGTTGGCAAAGCTCACCGCCTCGATATGCCCCGCCGTCAGCAGCCGGGCGTACCCCGGATCGCCCTTAATATTGTAGGTCCTGCTCTCGTCCCGTTCCTCGCTGTAGGTCAGCACACCCTCAAAATTTACTATGGTCATATCATCGTTACCAAAGTAATCCTGTACATTGGCAAAAAAATATCCCTCATCTTCTATCTGATCATAAACCTGCCGGAAGGAATACGCATACTCCTGATCCTGATGATTGCCCAGGGAACAGTCCCCTGCCGCAGAGATCGTAATCGTAAGGATCCTATTTTCCTCCGGTGCCGGAGACATTTCCTCCGGCTGAGAAGATATCCCCGGCGATGCCCCTGCCTGTCCCTCCTGCTCCTCTCCACCGCTCTCCTCCATCGGCATGTACGTGGGGAGAGGCTTGGCGAGTTCGTCATATGCGCTTTGGCCCTCCTCCGCCTCAGAAAAATCCAGAGGAATATTTCCCTCTCCGCCAAAGACCATGTCGGTAAAAGGCAGGGCCGGCCCACTGTCGCAGGCAGTCAGCGCAAATATAAGCAGTGCGCCCAGACCGGTCCGAAAAACATATTTTTTCACTACATTGCCTCTCCTTGTCCCCTGATCTCAATCTGCCGCAAAGCGGTATCGGCAGCTTTGTCATACTTCCGTTCTTTCACCAGCGCCGACTTTCCGGCTGAATGCAACGGCCAGATGCTCGCCAAAAAAACGTAAACAAATGCCCTGCTACGCATAATCATCTTACCACAAACCTCTTTAAATGTCATTCCCTTTCTGGGGTAATTCATTCAAATCACCAGGAAAGATAAAGGAAGTGGAGCCGGGATGATGGCAAATGTCATCGGCATATATAGAATGCATTATATTGGTCGTACAAAATATCTTGATCAGGTAGAATATATAGAAATCACCCCCGGCATATATAACCTTATATGCCGAGGGTATATTATACAGCAATCCTTATGTATTTGTTGTTTATTCAGTTTTAATCTATGATGTTCAAATAGATAATCTTATCACTGAACTCGCAGCTGTCCATTGTTACATCCACAGTTCCAGGGGCTATATACGGCACATTGTCCATGTAGAATGTAATTCTATATTCTCCCACTGCTTTTGTCCTCACATTAATGAAACAGGGATCACCGCTTAAAGAGGCTCCTCTGGACTTCCACTCTCCATTTTCCATATAGTAAAATCCTTCAATTCCAGTCCTGTCCTCCGCCCAAACACCGGTAGCCGTATCCCTTTTCTCTACTTTAGCATGTATATATGGCGAAACATTATTTCTCCCATACCCGATTACTTCTGATATTCTTACAGTAAAGAGCGTATCTTTTTTTATGTTTGTTGTAGTATTATCTGCAATCACATCATGTCCCTCGTAGTCCCACCACTGTAGTCGGATATCCGATATTTTCATTTTATTGACAAAATACTCAGTGAGATATTCATCTTCTGGAGTAACCAGATTATCATATCTGGAAGAGCCATCAAACGGCCAGTAGACATCTGTTTTATCGTTTGCATTTACAAGTGATACTTTTACCTGTAAAATATATTCCTGATCCAGCTTAAAATACCCAGATTCAATATTGGTAAGAATAGGAGTCGCACCTGTTTCACTGAGCGCAATCCAATCCGTCCAGGCCCTGTCTTCCGCCTTCATGCTCACATCCGACGTATATCGGAACTGAACATAGCTTTGAAGCGGAAGAGCATTAAATTCATTAGTAGCCAGATTCTTATCACGCCATGTTGTCCCACCATTATTCACTACATATCTATCCTGAAATGTATTAAAATATAAATCCAGGATCGTTTGCTTAAGTTGACCCAGATCTCCTATTTTGAAAGAAAAGGGTACATACAGTTCCCTCTCTCCTCTGTTGAAGGCTACAGCATTTTTGATCGTGTACTCCCCCAAAACAGTCCCATACTCCAAGCCGGATTTGTTGGTAAGCACCCCGCCATACGTCCCTTCCGGATGCTTGGCAACGGCAACCACCTTAACAGTACCTCCGTTGGGAATGTCCTGTAACAACTGCACCTTGCAAAAGGGTTCATTTATGTCCCCAAAGCATTCCCCGTTCATAATTTTTGCATAATGACCAACCGAAAGTGGAAGCCCCTCTCCCTGTAGTTCCCAAAAAACCGGATAAGTAGGCACATAATCCAAATCATACCATGCACCCGGAACCCTTGCCAGGTTACTGCCGGCAGTCCGGGCCGTCACATTGTATATGGCACCCGCTTTTGAACTGTTGCCGTTTAGCTTTTGTCCCTGCACATTGATATCCGTAACCCGCCGTACCAGAACTTCTACAGGCAACTCATCCGCATGATCTGCCCGTAAAACAAAACGAAAACTTGCAGTGTCAACTACACCGCTTCCTTTCTCTGCAAGACCAACTTTGATCTTTACTATATTAGTACCCTCTATTGTCACCTTCGTACCTGCCAGGTCTGTCACACCCGTTATGTCCTCAACCCTGAATGGAGCCGCAATGGGATCCGTGACATGCGCATTTGCAACATTCACATTTAATTCGTACTCTTGCCCGGGTTCTAGCACAATCCTGTTTTCCGCAAAAATGGTAGCCCTGTTGCTGGTTATACCAGTAAAAGTACTGTTTGAAATGTTGTTTCTGGGGGTAACATGGTAATCGCTGTTATAATCTCTACCATTCTCCGTAATTCCCAGCGTAAAATCAATATTATTCCCCGAAACACGTTTTATTGTAAATTCGGATATATGCTCCGCAAGCAATTCCGGCCCAACACCATCTCTATAATAATTTAGCTTCTGGCTCGCCTCATCAAAAGCGACCACATAAGTAACCCATATCGAAACATCCCCGACAGTCTCCATCTTCGTCACTTCCAGCCGGGTACCTCCGGCCTCTGTGCTGGGCTCCACTATTGCATCTGCATCAATGATCAGATTAGTCAATAAATTAGCCGTAATCTGTGCCTGCTGCTGTAAATCCAACTCCGTGTTGCCTCTCGAATAACTTCTGGCACTGACCACCATAGAAGTACCCACACCCAATATGACAATGCTGAGAATCGCCACAGCACATATCAACTCCACCAGCGAAAAGCCTTTTCGGTCTTTTGTTAATCCCTTCCATAAGTTCGTCATCACATCCACCCGCTCTCCTTCCGAGCATTCAGCCCAAAGCCTTCCTTTATTCGCCTGCCAAAACTCTGTGTGCGGCCACATACCGCTTCACTCGACCGTCACTTTACCTGTAAGTGTATTCAACACAATCGTCTGTTTATGCGCCGAGTCAGAATACGTCCCTTTATACACTTCTATTTTGGTACATTTTGCCCCATAAAGATCACTCACCGCACCACTGTCCCTTGTAAAGGCAACCCTGTAATGGGCAGTGGGGTAAGGTGGACCCGCTAAGTCACAAACGCTCCCATCACTGTATGTAATGCGGACTTTCACATCCCTGGCCCCCAAAACGGTGGTGGTTTCCCGGGCCGGAGTCCCCTCTCTCTCCTCTTTTCCGCTCCGCAGATGCTCCGTGACTGTCACCCGGCCGTCATCGTTAAGATAAAATTCGACCCACGCCTCTTTCTTTCCCATTGTGTTAATCCGAGTACGATTTAGAACAATCTCTATCTTCTTGGCGCATTCCTCCACCGGCTTATTGCCAATCAGACTAAGACCAAAGCCGGTCACACCCAAAATCACCGACATCAGAGCGATAACAATAATGAGTTCCACCAGAGACATACCCCTGTTTTTCATTTTATCCTTCTCTCTACCCATCACCATTGTATTAACCCTTTACTTCTTTGTCCAGTTCATATAATTCACACAATCACTGAAATTCAAGTCATTGGCTGCTTCTGGATATTTATATATCCCTGACGCTTCATCCCTTACCGGCCACTGCACCTTCGGGATCGTAATGCAAAAATCCGTGGAAATAATAGAGGTATATCCTTCCGGGCTGTCATAAGTAAACTCTACTCCCCTCAGAATCAGCCAGCCGTTGGCGACAACGTTCCCGTCGGCATCAGTCTCCTTCCCATCTTCAAAACCTTTGGTTTTACTTACCTTGACTTCCCATATATCCCCCGGCACTATAGAGATCTGCACAATATTCCTAATCCCGTTTTCCCATTCTATATTGCCATCAGCATCCGTCCCACATCGACTCTTCCAGATCACATCCATCTCTTTGAAAAAAAGTTGCCTGTAATGATCTTCCGCATTCCCACCCCAGCTTGCATACTCTGATATTGTTTCCGCATATGCTCTGGAAAAAGCCACCTGAACATCCTCTACCAGCTGCGCACGTATCTCTTCTAACGGTGTTTCCGCATAATAAAAGCTTTCCTTAGTGCGGTAATCCACCACCTTCATCTGGAAATTTAATCCTGACACATATAACATAATTGTCGCCAGTATAGTCATAAATGCCACTACTACCAGCACCGTTACAATAGCAGAACCTGTATTATTTAGTTTTTCCCTTTTTGCTGTATGCCGTCTGCCCATATTTAACCCTCTTTACTCTTCCGGCTACTCTATAATCGTACCCTTCAGTATACTCAGCGCCGCCGAAAATGGATCACCGCTATCCGGCAGATCCCCGCCCTTATAAACAGCTACCGTAACATCATACATTATACGCCGGTTCACCATAGTGTTGTTCCTGTCCTTATCCTGTATGGGAGAAGGTGTGACACTCGGGCTGGGGTAATTTCTGTTCTCCCTGGCCGTATAGCCAATTCCATGAAGACGGCGCTCCAAATCCGGATACTGACTGCCATTATAGCATACCTTTGGCTCCATAGCGGACGAAGTGGGGCTTCCTAAAACTGTACTCAGATTGTCATCATATACATAAATCTGATCTCCCACCAAATCCAGATTTAATCGGTATCCCAACTCTGAATAAGATATCTTGTTGTCACTGACAGCCGGATTCCTCTGTTTATATATGTAACACTTAATCCTTGAAACTTCCTCACCTACACCATGAGGGATACTATTCTGAATAATGATCCAGTCTTCCCCCTTTATATCCAGCGCAGAACCGCGCGCATATGCCGGATAGTAGTATAAAGTCAGATTCTCTAATATGGTAGGCTGCCTGAAGATTTCCTTGCATTCCTTCCCAGAAATGTAATCCCAGTTATCATAGGTATAGTCCTTTAATCCAATGTCAAAATATGTATCCGTGCTTGTCCCATTGACAATATATGGATAATAATCCACCTTATAAGTATATATACAGCTTACTTCCGCAATGTAATCACTGCCCGTCTTTTTTATTTCACAGATCAGCTTTCGATCTACAATATCAATTTTACTGAGATCCACCTCACTGCCGGAATGGGTGATGGACGGGGCGGAAGGGAGGAGCTTCCCGTTTTCATCTATCGTCCACGCCTCTGCCACCTCCTCTGCTATCCTTGAAAGCGCATCCGCATCCATGCTTAGATCCCCTACATATGCGGCAGAATTCCCTTCGGCAAAGTCATTATAGATCAACGTTGTCTGATCTGTATGGCTTCTCAACTGAACTTCCACATCAAATGCCTCATTATGGTAAGTTATGCCCTGTATCCGAAAATTAGCATTATTACCGCTTGACAATAACTCCGAAATATCATTTCCAATATCAGGGCTATTGATGTCAAGAAACACATCTTCCCGTGGTATCCCTGTCGGAGAAAACCAGGTAATCTGTGTGGCGGGAGTTCCTTCTGTTCCATTTACCTTAAAAGACTCCCCAGCCACCCCTAAAAACTGTTCGCAAATCTTCTCTACGGGATACGCCTTAAAATATTCCATCACTGTCTGGGCGGCAGCGGTTGTCTGCTGCCGCGTACGGGAACGGGCATTAAGCCGAATCGAATAGACAAATATTTGTAGAATGGATACTGTGACAACGGCTAGTATAAATATTGCCACCACAATCTCCACCAGGGACATACCCGCATTATTCAATTTTTTGTTCTGATGTCCCCTCTTCTTCATGAATACATTGCCTTTCTTATCTCATCCCTGCATTTGCTTCTTTCGCCTGTCCAAAGCCAGCCAGAACAGCCCATATTATTGCTGCTCCCCATTCTCACCAAAAATATTATCCGTACCTGTAAGATATGGCACAATATCCGGTGCCACATATTCCTTCCCTGTACCGCTTACACTGTAAAACACCAGATCCACATGGCCGGACAGATTTGGGTTTTCTGCATCTCCCTTGGAATAGGCAATATTCTGAATACCTATCCTGTTATCGCTGTTATAGACAACCTGAATCATGCGCTTCAGGCCCTCATAACTCACTTCATTGGCATAAGTGGTATACATATTGTAGAATTGGATCTCTTGCGTATACTTCTCGCTACCGGCAGCCGTCACTGTCTCCGTCGGAATGACATGTATGGCACTGCCTCTTTCCATGTTGATATTCTGAAACATTGCACCGCTGTCCCGCTGCATCTGTACAGCCAGTATAATAGCATCTTCCTCTCTCACATCCGCAGGATAGGCAACCAGCAACTCGTCAATCAACTGCTCCATTGCCTGGGTATCTTCCATATATACATACCGATTATCATAATACACCTTAAGTTCGTTCACCCGCAGAGCAAGCGTCCGATTAGAGGCATTGATGGCTTCCGTCTCCGTGGTTAGTTTCTGAAAGACAAACACATACACCAGAATCAGTAACAGAGCGCCCAAAGCCGCCACATACAGCAAAACATTCTTATTGTTATTTGCTTTACTATTATTGTTTTTACTCTTAGCCATTCCTACTCCACCTGCCCCTCTGTCTGTTGTGTATCTGTCTCCGTCTGAGACTGGCCTGTAGGCTGGGATACCGCTTCCTGCTCCGGCAGATAACCGTTGGGATAGTAGGTACAGAAAACAGAAAACTCCACATAATGACGGTACTCTATGTCTTCCTCAGCAAATCTCTGTGTCGCTTCCTCTGTTACAGTTCCTTCTCCCTCAGTTTCTCCCTCTTCCGGCTTTTCCCTATCTGTAACGTTTTCATTTCCGTCCAGTTCTTCTTCCATTTCCTGCAAACTGCTCACCGATACGTATTGTATACTGGAAAAGCCACGCAAAGTCTGTATGACACCGGCTGCTGTATCCTTATCCGCCACCTGCATCAGCAACGTGGCCTGAGTGTCATCTGAAGAAAAATCCACTACCGTTGCCCCTGTCGGCAGTTTCTCCTCTAACTCACCGATGAAGTTCAGAATATTATCATTAGGACGATTCGTCATCAGATGTCCCATCAGGACATTCTCATACAAAGTTGACATACTCATATATTTCTGGTAAATCAACTCCGCCGGAATGTAAGTACTCTCCAGCCCCTGCAATCGCTTCTGCTCGTCCCTGGCCTCCTGATAGGCGATATAGCCGTTAGCTGCCAGCGCGGCGGAGGCCACCACGAAGAAAACGCCCAGCAAAACCGCCAGAGAATTATTGTTGGTCTCCGCCTTCTGTTTCCGCTGCTTTTCACTGCTGATAAAGCTCACCGAAGACATGGAAGCGCCGATACAGGCCACATAGTTGAAGAGATCGCCGTCTCCCGCAGTGGGGTGCCATACAATGCCCTCCAGCTTGCGGAATACCTTGGTGGAAATCCCCAACTCATTGGTGAGCAGCTTGGAAAGGTTGCTCATATCACCGCCCATACCCATGATATACGCCTGCTGGATATGCTCCGGGTTGCGGGAATTATAGAAATCCACCACCCTGGACACACTGTTAATCAGGGGAGCCAGCGTCCGGGTCACATTGATCCTGGCCTGGGCCATTTCCATATCATCGTCCTGCTGCAAATCCGGCTCCGTAATCTCCGTATCACTGTCCAGTGCTACCTTGATGCAGCTTTGTCTCTTGGCCAGTTCCCAGGCATCCATATCTTCGATCACATCGAATACAGGATTGCTTGCCACCTCATGAATGGCCTCGTCTATGCCGTAGTTGACGCTTCTCTGCAGCATCATATTGTTATCCTTGACCACCGTGATAATGGTCTGGCTTTCTTCGATCTTCAGGATCATGGTGACCGTCTTGCTGGCCTCTTTCTTTACGGCCTGGTAGATGCTGTTGCCCACATAATCCAGATCCACAAGTGTAAGGCCGCAGCTGGCCGCAAGCGCCTCATAGCTGGCTACCAGCGTTTTCTCTGCCGCCACCAGAAGCACCCGGGACTTGCCGGCATTATCCCCCTCCTTATAAGTCTCCAATACTACATGAGAAATCTCATGATGACTCAAGTCAATGGGGAAATAATCATTGAGATTTGTCTTAATCATGGCCTCCATCATGTTCGGCTTCACAGGGGGCAGCATCACCTCCCTGTTAATGATCTTGCTGGAAGCCACTGTAAAAATAGCCCTCTTGGTCTTAATTTTATTGCGGTACAGGACTTCCTTAATGGCAGTGCGCAGTCCCGCGCTGTTTTTCAGGTAGCCGTCTTCTATCACATTAAGCGGAGTCGGCACCATGGCAAAACGATACACCCTGGGCGTCTTCGCCTTATAATCCATCTCACATATCTTGATAAAGCTATATCCAACTTCAATACTGACAACTTTAGCCATCTGTTAGTATCTCCCAATCCCGTTTAATACAAGTGCCGTCATATTGCGCACAGGCATGTTCTCAGGCCGAATCAGTCAACCCAGCCCCACAAACGATAAATACCAGGCTATCATCTGCTCCCCCCAGATCGTGGAAATAGCGATACCCATGGCCAGATAAGGTCCCATAGCCAGCACACGTCCCTCCCCGGCAATCTTCATCCGGCAGACGTGTATCACGGAACCCAGTATGCAGCCCAGCAGGAAACCCAGCAAATTCAATTTCCAGCCGAGCAGTAAGCCGGTGGCAGCCATCAGCTTCACGTCGCCGCCCCCGATGCCCCGCCCCTTGGTGACGAGGTAAATCAACAGTAACGCAGTGCTAACCGAGAGGAGGCCGATTGCATAGGAAAGCCAGTTTGACAGGTCTGTCACTATGCGGATCAGCCCCAGGGTTAGTATGAAGAGATTGATCCCCAGGGGGATCTCGTATGTTCTGAAGTCAATAACACTGAGTATAACCAGCGCACTGAACAAAAAGCAGTAGAGTAGGGAATCTATGCTTAACCCGTACCGCCAGAACACCAACAGGTACAGGCCCCCGTTCAGTGCCTCCACCAGGGGGTACTGAACGGAGATCTTACCGCCGCATTTGCGGCACCTGCCCCCAAGCGCCAGGTAGCTGAAAAGCGGCACGAGATCGTACCATTTCAGCTGATACCCACAACTCATGCAGTGGGACCTGATGGTCGCTATATTCTCTTTTTTTGGTATTCGGTAGATGCATACGTTCAGGAAACTACCGATGATGATTCCGTAAAGGAATATCACTATGTAGAGGAATATTGTTGGGAGCATTTAAGGGATCCTTCCAAAGGCAAAGTAAAAATAATACTAATCAAATTAAGGCGTGGTAGCAACACGTCCCAATGCCGTAGCCAAATCAGTATTGTTAATCACCACTTCTGTAGCACTGAAAGTAATGGTCCAGCTTGCGTATTTAGTGCTTTTCATATTCGCAGGTGTCGTCGTAAGACCTGCGGCCTCTAAAGCAGGCTTTACACTATCTTGTACTGTAATTGTACCACCTGATGCTGAAATAGTCCCCGAAACAGGCGTATTTGCAGGATCCGCATTATAAATCTCAACTGCCGATACCATGATATCGATATTATCGAGATCGGCTGACTCCCTGCCACGCTCCACATACTTCAAATACTGGGGAGCCAGCACACCGATCAGCACTGCCATAATGGCGATAACAATAATCAACTCCACCAGGGAGAAACCATTATTGTCCATTCTCTTCTTGTTCTTCATAATAAACCTCTCCTTTACTTTCTATAATTTTTATCTTATACACCCAGTCCCTACACGCAGGTGGATAATTCATTTACATGCTGTCCAGTGCCTCATACATAGTCAGCATAGGTGCCATACATGCGGAAATCAGCACCAGTACAATCACAGCCAATACCACAATAATCAGGGGTTCCATGGCCGCCATCACGGTTGCCACAGCCATCTCCACCTCTTCCTCATAGTAGTCCGCCAGCTTGTCCAGCATTTCCTCGGTATTACCGGACTCCTCGCCGATGCGGATCATATGGTAGGCCATGGGCGGGAACAGGCCGCACTGCTGCAATGGCACGGACAGGGGCTGCCCAATGACAATATCATCCCTGGCCTCCTCCAATGCCTCCTTGAAGTAGACATTGGTCATGGTGCGGGACACGATCTCCACCGCCTCCACCAGCGGGACGCCGGAGCCCATCAGGGTACTCAGGGTACGGGCCATCTGGGCAGACGCAGTCTTAACCACCAGATTTTTGACAGGCTTGAAATCTAACGCCGCCTTGCCAAAGAAATGCTTACCCGCATCCGTGCGGCTGAACTGCATGACCGCAGCCGCCACCACCGCAATACAGGGTACAAGGATAAACCACTTATTGATAATAAAGTTGCTGGCAGCCTGCACTGCCTTGGTGATTCCCGGCAGTTCCGTGTTCATCTGCTCAAACATGACCACATAGGACGGAATAACCTTCACCAGCATGACAATAACCACAACAATTGCCACGATAATCACCACAAGAGGATACATCATGGCCTTTTTTACCAGGGATTTTGTCTTGTTGGAGCGTTCAAACTGCACTGCCATACGCTCCAGAGATTTATCCAGGCTGCCGGATGCCTCTCCTGCCGCAACCATATTTACCATCAGGTCAGGAAAGACCTTGGGATGTTCCGCAATGGCGCTGGCCAGTGTCTCACCCTTCTCGGCGCTGATGCGCACCGCATTGATGGCTTCCTGCAGCTTCTTGTTCTCCGTGGCCTCCGTCAGCATACGCAGGGCGTCCAGAATGGTCACGCCTGCCCGGATCATGCTGACAAACTGACGGCAGAATACACTCAGATCCCTGGCCTTGGGCTTCCCGCCGATATTGATATTGATATCCCTGGTAAGTATGCTCTGCTCCTTCAGCGCCATGACAGTCAGCCCCTGGCTCTTTAAGTCGGATCTCGCTTTATCTATATTGTCTGCTTCTATACTGCCCTTGACCGGCTTACCGGCCATGTCTATCGCTTCATATCCGTAGCTAGTCATTTATTTCTCCCATGCATATATCTTCCTGCTATTATTCGTCAATCTGTATTTGTATGCGCGACGGCCAAACCGTCTATATTTCTATATACCACAGACCATGCCTGTAAGAAATGCAAGATAGTGGGGTATTCCCTGACACCGCCACAATAACTTGTATATCATATCTTTTTTGTCGGAATTAAATAAATGTGATATTCTCTGCTTCTATGTACCTTCTACTGTTGTTATACTCTATTTTGCCCAAAAAGTCAACTGTTCTTCGTATTCTTTTAGGCAAAATTATCTTGTGAACCGTCTTTTTAATCCGTATTTTTGTCATATTCTGATATTTTACACGATATCGGCTTGCGCATTGGTTGCGCCCCAAGAACGGGCAGAGGGCGGAATGCTTCCGCCCTCTGACAGGATTAAATTGTATTTGATCTTTGCTGTTCTTTCAGGTGCTCATATTCCCGCGTCAGTTGCTCTATTTGTTGAGCCAGGTGTACTCTCTGCTGTCTTTCCAGCTCCAAATCCCGAACTGCCTGCTCCTTCACCTGTTCTGCTTTATCCCTCTCCTGTTCCGCTTCGTCCCTCTCCCGTTCTGCTTTATCCCTCTCCTGTTCCGCTTTGTCCCTCTCCTGTTCTGCTTTATCTCTCTCCCGTTCCGCTTTGTCCTTCTCCTGCTCTGCTTTATCTCTCTCCCGCTCCGCTTTATCCCTCGCCTGCTCCGCTATGCCTCTCTCCTGTTCCGCCCTTGCCTTCTCCCCCAGCACTGTCATCATCTCCCTCACATGCTTCTCTCTTGCTTTGCACTGCTCACGAATGGACTCATCGGCGGTAAGCTCATATATGGTTTCAACCGCATCCTCCAATATTGCGCTCTGCTTCGCTAACATCTTCATTTCCTCCCATGTTGTGGCTTTGAAGAGGGTTGCCCAATAGTCGATCTGCCACTTCCTGTCCTCCTGTGTCGCCAAATCTATTTGCTTTAAGTCTACCACACTCAGTATAAATTTGTCAGTAAGAAGATAGTGGTTTTTTTCATTTATCATCTTATAAGTGGCATAAAATTCCGGGTACTCCGAAAACAGTGTAAAGTCAAGAAACCCAATATGTATGGCGGGCTTAACCCGGGCGTAATCCTCTCCCCTGGACAATTGGTCAAAATTCCGACAAAGATATGTCAGTGAACGCTCTGCCCAGTTTTCATGATTAATAACCTGCATTTCCAGATTTATGAGCGTCCGGTTATTCAACAGTACATTGATATCCAGCACAAAAATCTTGCTGTCAAAGCCTTCCGTGAGAGCCTCGCCCAACACGATCGGATTCCTGATTTCTACGCTTTTAACTTCCTCAGGCCGTAAGTGCAGCATGGAACAGATTAAGTGCTTCAGTACATTTTTATTCTTTTGCAGAAGCGCTTTAAACATGTAGTCATTGGTCAGGGAATGCGGTAATGCTCCTGTGGCCTGCATGTAGGGTAACTTAGTTGTTTTTCCCCGGGTTGTAGATGATTCCATTGTTTCTCCTCCTTAAAAATGCTCAACAACATCAGGAATACCAATGTCGTTTACAATGATTCCGCATCTGTCAAGCAGACACCGTATTTGGGAATAAAAAAAGAGAAAACACAGATCCGCCGTCCAAAGACGCAAATCCATCGTTTTCTCTATCCTCTTAATCCCTATTGTAAGGTATCGCCGGGGCGCTGTCAAGAAAATTCTCAAAGCCTTCAGCCCCGGGCGCTGCCCACGCCGCGGTTCTCCAGCAGCAGCCGGTAAAAAGCTTCCTCGGGCATGGGCTTGGCATAGTAGTAGCCCTGTACCTGGTCGCACCCCATCTGCTTCAACAGCTCCACCTGGTCCCTGGTCTCCACGCCTTCGGCAGTCAGGCCCAGCTTCAGCTGCTCCGCCATTGTGATCACATGCTCCAGGATCAGCCTGCCCTTGTCTGACACCATCATATTCTCCATGAACTTCCGGTCCAGCTTCAACACGTCGAAGGGCGTCTCCAGCAGTATGTTCAGAGAGGAATAGCCGCTGCCAAAATCATCCATCAGCAGCTTAAAGCCCTGTTCCTTCATCTCTCTGGCCGCCTGGCTCACATGCTCCTCCATGGTCTCGGTGATCTCCAGTTCCAGCAAATGCTTGCAGATCCCGCACTCTTCCACGATGTGTTCCAACACCCGCATAAACTCTCTGTCCTGCAGATGCCGCCGGGAGAGGTTCACTGACAGAGGACAGTCCCCAATCCCCGCCTCCCGGCACCTTCCCAGGAATTCCCCTGCCTTTTTCCACATATAGTAGTCTACCCTGGTGATAAAACCATCCTCTTCTATTACCGGCAAAAATTCCATGGGGTAGATCATCCCCCTCTCAGGATGACGCCATCGCACCAGAGCCTCCGCACCTATTATACTGTTCTGGGAAATACTGTATTTGGGCTGCAGATACATCTGCAGCTGCCCCTCCCTGATGGCAATATCAATATTGTCCTCCACGAACTTCCGGTTATACAGGGAGGTCTTGAGTTGCTCCTGATAAAATACCACCTCAGACAGCAGACTGTTCTTGGCCGCCTTCCGGGCCATGGCCGCCCGATCTTCCATCTGGCGCAGTTCCATGTCCATACTCTCCATCAGGTACACACCAATGGAATATTGCAGTTTTACAGCCTTATACGCCTCCAGCTCCCGCCCCATCGCGCTTATCATACAGTGCAGTTCGGCTACATCGTCGTATTCCGTCACCACCTGAAACACATCGCTGCGCAGGTTCACAAAATACTGCCGCTCATTGCAGAGTTCCTGCAGCTTCTCCCTGATCCAGTATAGTACTTCGTCGCCAAACCGCTCCCCGTACAGGTCATTAATAATTTTAAACCGGCGTATATCGAACTGGACGAATGCCACCTTCCGCTCCGTCTCATTGAGCAGCGCCCGCACATGCCGCCTGAAGCGCTGTCGCCGGCTCATGTTCCTGAGCATGGCCTGGATTTCCTCATCCTCATTAACGTCCATTTCCTCCAGATCCATGTTGAGCAGTTCGCCCCCGTATTCCTCCAGCAGCCTCTCCAGAATTTCAATACTGACCAGGAATGCCCGGGGACATTTTTGCAGGATCAGCCCCTCCTGGCGGATCACTGCCATTTCCTCCGGAATGGAGATATCCTTGCCCAAAATATCCCGGCAGTATACGTCGCCCTGCATCTTCTCCCGGAAAGCGCGTATGTATTCTTCTGTCTTGCGGTTGCCGTATGCCTCCAGTTCCTTGTCCTGCGGATCGGTGAAGCCAAAAGCCAGGCCCAGCACTAAAAGCCCCCCTGTGACGCAGCCGCAGGTTGTCCCCTGCCGCATGCCGCCTCCAAAGCAGGTGCTGATCTTGAACGCCGTCTTAAGATCCAGGCCGAAGTCCCCTGCAAACGCTCCCAAAAGCGCTTGGGAACAATGATATTTTTGTTTCAGGAGTTCTATCGCTTTTTCCCTGTGTGTCATTTGCCCACCTCCAGCTTTTACAGCGTTATCTATTCCCGCTCATCATTTCTTTCAGATATAAAAAGTATATCATTTCTTACCGATAGTTTCAAACTGTATTTCAGGTAAAATGCCTGCATAGCCCGAAAATTTCAGTATTCGGTATATTGTTTTATTTCTATCTAAATAAAATATTTCCATCTAAAGGCTATTTTATACTTGCATCTTCTTTCAGATTAGTATATTCTTTAAATGATAGGTAATCCGACAATAGGTAATTGCGAAACTCTTACCGCAAGTGACGGAATCGGTCAATATATACAA
>CAMWSA010000040.1 GCA_947176785.1 uncultured Lachnospiraceae bacterium | reverse complement strand
TATATGGTTTTTGCAAGGGCTGAAAGTAGAAATTTGTTATGTCGTTTACTATAGTCAACGACATTAGAAATTTCACATGAAGCCTTGCGAAAACTTGCGTATATGGTTTTTGCAAGGGCTGAAAGTAGAAATTTGTTATGTCGTTTACTATAGTGAGTATGGTATAGGTCCGGCCTGCTTCCATAGACCGTGCATCCATATATATAGAAAGCCCACCAGCTTTATGACCAAAGGTTTTGCGTGTTCTCAGTCCTCCGGTCCGGGCTATCCGGCGGTGCAGGCGCAGCCGGTCATACTGCTCCGGAGACAGAGGGATTGTCTGAGAATAAAGGGAGCGGATGCTCTTGTGTCATGGATTGTCGTCCGCCGGTTGATCCGGTTGAGCGGATGCCGGCGGGGAATCTGCAGGCTGCATCATGCTCATCATGGACATCATCTGGGCCAGGTCAGGCATATTTCCGCCAAACAGACCTCCGAGTCCGGCGGCCATCATGTCAGGACTCATGCCGCCGGTGGCCTCACCGTCCGGGGAACTGTCGCTGCCGGCAGCTTCCGTGCCGGGAAAGGACATTCCTTCGGGGAACATTTCCTGAAACATTTTTACCGTCTCCATCATCTCCTGGTAATGGCTCATAGCCTGGAGCATGGACGCAAACTGATTTAATTGGCTTTGTTCCCTGGGGCTGCAGTAGGGGGAAATCTCCTGACAGAGCTTTGCCGGGTCAAAGGAGTCCTCCGAAGGTGCGGGAGAGACGAGAAGCTGTGGAGAGCGCCGGAACAGTTCCATGGTATATTTCAGTTCCAGGAACTTGATATAGATTGCGAGTTGCCGCTGCATAGGGCTGTCCACATATGAAATCAAAACTTTTAGTTTTTGTATTTGATTGTTGGTAAATAAGGCGTCAAAGGCGGTTATTTTATCCATAGTTTCCTCTCTCCTGCATATCACTGGCCTTGCCCGCGATATTACGCTGACCGGTATCCGGAAGTTGCCTTCCAGATCTTCCTCTTCCCGACATTGCCCCAATGCGTATTTGGAAGTTCTGCATATAAGTCTGTTTTACGGCAAGCAGGCCCCCCGAAAGGGACCTGCCTCTTCAAGCTTAAGCCTTAGCAGCGATTGCAGCCGCAGCTATTGTTGCAGCCACAGCCATTGTTGCCGCCGCAGAAGCAGGACAGCAGCAAAATCCAGATCAGCCACTCGCAGCCGTTATTATTGTTTTCGCAGCCGCAGCCACAGCCGTTGTTGCCAAAGCCAATGCCGCCGCCGTTTCCACAGAATAATAAAAGCAGGATGATCCAGCAGCAGCTGCCGCCGCCGCCAAACAGGCTGGTGCCGCAGCCACAGCCATTATTGCAGCTGTTGGTAGCGCAGCCGCAGTTAGTAGCAGTTAAGTCACTCATGATAGTGCCTCCATGTTTTTTTATAGTGTATTGTATGCGCATGGGCCTGTCAAAGTTTCATGGGGTAGAAATTTTGATGCACTTTTTTAACGGCGTCCGCAGATGCAGCCGCAAAAAAAAGCTTGAACAGAATGTCAAACTCCCGTATAATGCAATAAAAGAGATATTTACGGAGGTACGGTTTATTGAGCAGACTAATGATGGAGACACAGAACGAATCACAAAAGGTGATGGCCCGGCTGTATCGGGATATCCAGCGGAGGATCAGCGCCAGCCCGCTGGGATTTTGCCCGGTGGACATGTCGCTGAATTTCCTGCGCACCTGCCATGCCCAATCCTGCGGAAAGTGCGTCCCCTGCCGGATTGGCCTGGGACAGCTGGCAGGGATGCTGGAGGCCGTGCTGGAGGGGGAATGTGGGCTTGGAATTCTGGAGGATATCGAGCAGACCGCCCGCGCCATTGCCGACACTGCGGACTGCGCCATCGGGTATGAGGCGGCGCAGATGGCGCTGCGGGGACTGAAGGGGTTTCGGGAGGACTATGAGGAACACATCCTGCACGGACATTGCAGCTGCGGCCTGGAGTATTCCATCCCCTGCATGGATGTCTGCCCGGCCCATGTGGATGTGCCCGGCTATATTGCCCTGACCAGAGCGGGAAGGTATGAGGACGCGGTCCGCCTGATTCGGAAGGATAATCCCTTCCCGTCGGTGTGCGGCTATATCTGCGAGCATCCCTGCGAGGCCCGCTGCCGCCGGGAGATGGTGGATGCGGCCGTCAACATCTGTGGGATCAAGCGGTATGCGGTGGACCATGCGGGCCATATGGACGCTGCCGCCTGCGCCCCTGCCACCGGGAAAAGGGTTGCGGTGGTGGGGGGCGGCCCGGGAGGACTGACCACCGCCTATTTCCTGACGCTGATGGGGCACAGGACAATGGTCTACGAGCGGCAGAATAAGCTGGGAGGGATGCTGCGGTATGGTATTCCCGATTACCGCCTCCCCCAGGAGATCCTGGACAGGGATATCCAATACATTTTGGACACGGGTGTGGAAGTTCGGCTGAATACGGATGTGGGCACGGATGTCACACTTGAAATGTTAAAGCAGGAGTATGACGCGGTCTACATATCCATAGGAGCCCACGATGACAGGAAGCTGGGCATCGAAGGGGAAGAGGGTGCCAATGTGGTCAGCGCAGTGGAAATGCTGCGGGGGATGGCGGAAGGCAACGTGCCGGATCTGGGAGGAAAAAGGGTATGCGTTATCGGGGGCGGCAATGTGGCCATGGACGCCACCCGCACCAGCCTGCGCCTGGGGGCGGCAGGCGTCACCTGTGTATACAGGCGCAGGATAGACGATATGACGGCTCTTCCGGAGGAGATCCGGCAGGCGCAGAACGAGGGAAGCGAAATCCTGACGCTTCACGCCCCGTCCCGGGTGGAACTTGACGGGGAGGGAAAGGTTGCAGCCCTGTGGGCCCAGCCGCAGATCATCAGCGAACTCGGCAGGGACGGGCGTCCGTCCGTCCGGGCGGCAGCCCAGGAGCCGGTGCGGATCCCCTGCGACTACCTGGTGGTGGCCATCGGCCAGACCATCCAGTATAAATATTTCGAAGATAACGGGATTGGCACCAACCGGGGGACGATCAGGGCGGAAAGGACATCCTTTGTGCCGGGCAGCGGCAACGTGTTTGCCGGAGGCGACGCCGTGTCAGGTCCGGCCACCGTGATCCGCGCCGTTGCGGCGGGGAAGGTTGCCGCGGATAATATAGACGATTTCCTGGGCTATCATCACACCATCACTGTGGACGTGGATATCCCTGCATCCCAGCTGACCAACAGCCCCGCCTGCGGGCGCGTCAATTTATCGGAGCGGGCCATGGGAGACATTGCAGGTGATTTCGGCCTGGTCAGCATGGGCATGACCGAGGAGGAGGCCCAGCAGGAATGTGGGCGCTGCCTGAGATGCGATCATTTTGGCATTGGCAATTTCAAAGGAGGGAGGACATATCAATGGTAAATCTTATAATTGACGGACAGGCGGTCTCTGTCCCTGAAAAAACTACCATTCTCGATGCGGCCCTCGCGGCGGGGATTGACATTCCCCATCTCTGTTATTTGAAGGAAATCAATGAGATAGGAGCATGCAGGCTGTGCTGTGTGCAGGTGGAGGGGGAGGAAAAGCTGACGCCTGCCTGTAATAACGTGGTTGCGGAGGGCATGGTTATCCACACGGACAATGCCCGTGTGCGGGCGGCGCGCATCACCAACCTGCAGCTGCTTCTCAGTCAGCATGACTGCAGATGCGCCCTGTGTGTCCGCAGCGGCAGCTGCCAGCTGCAGAAGCTTGCCAATGATCTGGGCGTATTGGAGAACCGTTTCCCGGAGGATCTCCCCACGCAGAAGCAGTTGAGGTGGGATCAGGATTTTCCGCTGATCCGTGACAATGCCAAATGTATCAAATGCATGCGCTGCGTCCAGGTCTGCGATAAGGTTCAAAGCCTGCATATCTGGGACATGACGGCCACGGGGGGCCGCACCCAGGTGAATGTGGCGAACAACAGGGAGATCGGGGATACGGCCTGCAGCCTTTGCGGCCAGTGCATCACCCACTGTCCCGTGGGGGCATTGCGGGAGCGTGATGACGTGCAGGCGGTCCTGCGTGCCATCGAGGACCCGGAGATTACCACGGTGGTGCAGATTGCGCCTGCGGTGCGCACCGCCTGGGGAGAGGCTTTTGGCCTTACGCCGGAGCAGGCCACAGTAAACCGCATTGCAGAGGCTTTGCGGAAGGTGGGCTTTGACTATGTTTTTGACACCTGCTTTTCCGCTGACCTGACTATTATGGAAGAGGGGAGCGAATTCCTGGAGCGGCTGCGGAAAGGGGATCTGGAGCGTTACCCTATGTTTACCAGCTGCTGTCCCGGGTGGCGGCGGTTTATCAAGAGCCAGTACCCGGAACTGGTGGGACAGCTTTCCACGGCTAAGAGCCCCCAGCAGATGTTCGGCGCGGTTGTCAAGAGTTATTTTGCCATGAAGCATGACATTGCTCCGGAAAAAATCTGTTGTGTTTCCATTATGCCCTGCACCGCAAAGAAGGCGGAGCGGGCGATGCCTTCCATGAAGAACAGGGCGGGTCTGCCCGATGTGGACTATGCCCTCACAACCAGGGAACTGGTGCGGATGCTTCGGGCAAAACGGATTCGGGTGGAGGACCTGGCGGAATCGCCCTTTGACCGGCTGCTGGGGGATTACACAGGCGCAGGGGTCATCTTTGGCATGACCGGCGGCGTGATGGATGCGGCCCTGCGCAGCGCCTGTTATCTGGCTACAGGGAAGAATCCCGATCCGGACGCTTTCCGGGAAATCCGAAAAGGGGCGGAAGGGGCCGGCGCATATCCCTGGTGTGAGAAGGAACTGGATCTGGCCGGGACAAAGCTGCGGGTTGCGGCTGTCAGCGGGCTGGGCAACGCCAGGAGGCTGTGCGAGGAACTGCGAAGAGGCAAGGTACACTATGATTTCGTGGAGGTCATGGCCTGTCCGGGCGGCTGCGCAGGCGGCGGCGGACAGCCGGTTCACTGCGACGACCGGGAACGCGCCCGGGAGCGGGGACAGGTTCTGGATCGCCTGGACAGCGCCCTTCCCATCAGGTTCAGCCATGAAAACGCGGAGGTGGCCGAACTGTACCGCAGCTACCTGGGAAGCCCTCTCAGCGAGAAGGCAGAGGAATTGCTGCATACGGAGCATGAAGTGGACAGGCAGTAAACCCGGATTGGTTTTGCCCCTGCTGACAAGGGGTGCGTCCATGGGATAATCGGAAAGTCAGTAAAGAGGGTGTTTCCGGCGATATCTGAATTGCCGACAGAGATAAGCTGTCCAAAGTTCATAGAGAACCAGAAAAGAGACGGGTGGCAGGAATCATAAATCGGTTCCTGCCGCGTGTTTTTATAACGAAATGGTAATGTCCATAACTCAAAGTTATGAAAAATATAAACAATATGTATTTGAAGAATAGCAGCGTCTGTGCTATACTTTTTAGAATAGTATTGCTGTATCCCCGGCGGACAGAAAGAGGGAGATCCAGCAGGTGTACCGATTAGGATGGCGAAATAGGGATTGTAGATTCCGAGAGGCTGTTGCTATTTATGGGATGCCGGAAGAAGAAAGGAAGAGATGATTATGGAACTGAAAATTACCTGTATTCCCGGGGACGGAATCGGCCCGGAGATTGTGGCGGAAGCGAAAAAAGTGTTGGAAAAGGTGGCTGAAAAGTACGGCCATGAGATGAAGTTTACGGATATTCTGATGGGGGGCGCGTCCATTGACGTGCATGGGGTGCCCCTGACGGAGGAAGCGGTGGCTGCAGCCAGGGCGGCGGACGCGGTGTTGATGGGTTCCATCGGCGGCAACACCACCACCTCCCCCTGGTACAAGCTGCCCCCCAACCTGCGTCCGGAGGCGGGGCTGCTCAAGATCCGCAAAGAATTGAATCTGTTTGCCAACCTGCGCCCGGCGGTTCTTTACGACGAACTGGCGGCGGCCTGTCCCCTGAAGGAGGAGATCAGCAAAGCGGGCTTTGATATGATGATCATGCGGGAACTTACAGGGGGGCTGTATTTCGGCGAGCGCAGGACCGTGGAGGAAAACGGTGTGCGCAGGGCTGTGGACACCCTGACCTATGATGAGAACGAGATCCGCCGGATCGCCGTCAAGGGCTTTGACATTGCCATGAAGCGCCGGAGGAAAGTGACCAGCGTGGACAAGGCCAATGTGCTGGATTCCTCCAGGCTGTGGCGCGCCGTGGTGGAAGAGGTGGCAAAGGATTACCCGGAGGTGACCCTGGAGCATATGCTGGTGGACAACTGCGCCATGCAGCTGGTTAAGGATCCCGCCCAGTTTGACGTGATTCTGACGGAGAACATGTTCGGAGACATTTTATCCGATGAGGCCAGTATGGTCACGGGTTCTATCGGGATGCTGGCCAGCGCAAGCTTAAACGACACAAAGTTTGGCCTGTACGAGCCCAGCGGCGGTTCCGCACCGGACATTGCGGGCAAGGGCATTGCCAATCCCATCGCCACAATTCTCAGCGCCGCCATGATGCTGCGTTACTCCTTTGATCTGGATAAGGAGGCGGACGCGGTGGAAGCGGCGGTGAAGCAGGTGCTGACGGAAGGATACAGAACCATTGACATCATGCCCAAGAAGGGGGAGGGGGCCACCGGGAACATTACCCAGGCAGGCACTGCCCGGATGGGTGACCTGATTGCGGAAAGAATATAAAACAGCAGATACCCGGACAACGCACTGAAGGATATCTGGACGTCGGAAGCAGCCAGATATGCTTCACAGGCTGTGCGTTGGGAGGGAGGCTGCGGAACTTAAAAAACAGCAGATACCCGGACAACGCACTGAAGGATATCTGGACGTCGGAAGCGGCCAGATATGCTTCACAGGCTGTGCGTTGGGAGGGAGGCTGCGGAACTTAAAAAACAGCAGATACCCGGACAACGCACTGAAGGATATCTGGACGTCGGAAGCGGCCAGATATGCTTCACAGGCTGTGCGTTGGGAGGGAGGCTGCGGAACTTAAATTAGGAGGAACGGGAAGATGATGACAAGTGACAACGCAAGGGCCGGGATGCAGCAGGCACCGGCCAGAAGCCTTTTTAACGCCCTGGGCTTTACCCAGGAGGAGATGAAGAAACCCATGGTGGGCATTGTCAGTTCTTACAACGAGATTGTGCCCGGCCATATGAATATCGACAAGATTGTGGACGCCGTGAAGCTGGGAGTGGCGGAGGCGGGCGGCGTGCCTGTGGTATTCCCCGCCATTGCCGTCTGCGACGGCATCGCCATGGGCCATGTGGGCATGAAGTACTCTCTGGTGACCCGTGACCTGATTGCGGATTCCACCGAATGCATGGCCATCGCCCATCAGTTTGACGCTCTGGTGATGGTGCCCAACTGTGACAAGAATGTGCCGGGCCTTCTGATGGCGGCGGCCAGGCTGAACCTTCCCACGGTGTTTGTGTCCGGCGGCCCCATGCTGGCAGGCCGTGTGAAGGGTCAGAAGAGAAGCCTGTCCTCCATGTTTGAGGCGGTGGGTTCCTATGCGGCGGGTACCATGACCGAGGAGGATGTGTGTGAATTTGAAAACAAGGTGTGCCCCACCTGCGGTTCCTGCTCCGGCATGTACACCGCCAATTCCATGAACTGCCTGACGGAGGCGCTGGGTATGGGCCTGGCGGGCAACGGCACCATTCCGGCGGTGTATTCCGAGCGTATAAAGCTGGCGAAGCACGCGGGCATGGCAGTGATGGAGATGCTGCGGCAGAACATCCGGGCCAGGGATATCATGACCAGGGAAGCCATAATGAATGCCTTGACGGTGGATATGGCCCTGGGCTGCTCCACCAACTCCATGCTGCATCTGCCTGCCATCGCCCATGAGATCGGCTTTGATTTTGACATCAGCTTTGCCAACCCCATCAGTGAGAAGACCCCCAATCTGTGTCATCTGGCCCCGGCGGGCCCCACCTATATGGAGGACTTAAACGAGGCGGGCGGCGTGTACGCGGTGATGAAAGAACTGGCGGACATGGGCCTGCTAAACACCGATTGTATGACCGTGACCGGCAGGACCATCGGGGAAAACATTGCCAATGCGATAAACAGGAATCCCGAGGTTATCCGTCCTGTGGAGAATCCCTACAGCAGGACCGGCGGGCTGGCTGTCCTGAAGGGCAATCTGGCTCCGGACGGCTCCGTGGTGAAGCGTTCCGCCGTGGTGGAGGAGATGATGATGCATGAGGGCCCGGCAAGGGTCTTTGACTGTGAGGAGGATGCCATCGAGGCCATTAAGGGAGGCAAGATTATGGCGGGGGATGTGGTTGTGATCCGCTATGAAGGCCCCAAGGGCGGTCCCGGCATGAGGGAGATGCTCAATCCCACCTCCGCCATTGCGGGTATGGGCCTGGGCTCCAGCGTGGCGCTGATTACCGACGGCAGATTTTCCGGCGCGTCCAGAGGGGCGTCCATCGGTCATGTGTCCCCGGAGGCGGCGGTGGGCGGCCCCATTGCCCTGGTGGAGGAGGGAGATATCATCAGCATTGATATCCCCGGCCTGAAGCTGGATATCAAGGTGTCCGACGAGGAGATGGCCGCCAGAAGAGCCAAATGGCAGCCCAGGGCGCCCAAGGTCACTACAGGCTATCTGGCCCGCTATGAGAAGATGGTGACCAGCGGCAACAGGGGGGCTATTTTGGAAATTTAAAAGAGGAGGAAGATTACATGCAGTTGACAGGATCAGAGATTGTAATAGAATGTCTGAAAGAACAGGGCGTGGACACCGTATTCGGCTATCCCGGCGGCACGATCCTGAATATCTATGACGCTTTATATAAACACAGCAGCGAGATCCGCCACGTGCTGACCAGCCATGAGCAGGGTGCTGCCCATGCGGCGGACGGTTATGCCAGGGCAACAGGTAAAGTGGGTGTCTGCATGGCTACCAGCGGCCCCGGCGCTACCAACCTGGTGACGGGCATTGCCACGGCCTACATGGATTCCGTGCCCATGGTGGCTATCACCGCCAATGTGAACCTGCCCCTGCTGGGCAAGGACACTTTTCAGGAGGTGGATATCGCCGGCGTGACCATGCCCATCACCAAACATGGCTATATAGTGAAAAATGTGGAGATCCTGGCGGATACCCTGCGCAAGGCTTTCCACATCGCCAGAAGCGGCCGTCCCGGCCCGGTGCTGGTGGATATCACCAAGGATGTGACGGCGGCCCTGTGCGAATACACCCCCGCTGTGCCCCGGGAAATGGAGCGGGCCAACTGCTTTACGGAGCAGGAGATTGACCGGGTGGTGGAGTTGATCAGACAGGCCGACCGCCCCTATATCTATCTGGGCGGCGGCGCGGTGATCTCTGGTGCCGCCCGGGAGGTGGCCCGGTTTGCGGAATTGGCGGACGCCCCGGTGTGTGATACTTTGATGGGCAAGGGAGCCTTTGACGGCAACAGTTCCCGCTACACCGGCATGATCGGCATGCACGGCACCAAGACGTCCAACCTGGGCGTGAGCCAGTGTGACCTGCTGATCGCCCTGGGTGCCAGGTTCTCCGACCGGGTGACCGGCAATCCGAAAAAATTTGCAGAGGAAGCCAAGATCATTCACATTGATATCGACGCGGCGGAGATCAACAAGAATATCAGGGTGGATGCCTCCCTGATCGGGGATCTGAAGGCTGTGCTGGCAGCCATCAATGAAAAACTGGAGCCTCAGGATCATATCGAATGGATGAAGAGGATTCAGGACCTAAAGGAAAAATATCCTCTGAAATATGATAAGGAAAATTTGTCCTGCCCCTATGTGATCGAGGAGATTGACCGGATCACCAAAGGGGAGGCCATCATCACCACCGATGTGGGACAGCATCAGATGTGGGCGGCCCAGTATTATCATTACACAAAGCCGCGCACCTTCCTGTCCTCCGGCGGCCTGGGAACCATGGGCTACGGCCTGGGAGCCTGTATCGGCGCGCAGGTGGGCCAGCCGGATAAGATCTGCATCAATATCGCCGGAGACGGGTGTTTCCGCATGAATATGAATGAACTGGCCACCGCCAGCCGCTATAATATCCCCATCATTCAGGTGGTGATCAACAACCACGTATTGGGGATGGTGCGCCAGTGGCAGACCCTGTTTTACGGCAAGCGGTATTCCCAGACGGTCTTAAACGACAGGGTGGATTTCTGCAAGGTGGCGGAGGGCCTGGGCTGCAGCGCTGTCCGGGTGACGGAAAAGGAGGAATTTGCTCCTGCGCTGGAGAAAGCGTTGGCCCTTAAGGCTCCGGTGCTGATTGAGTGCGTGATCCCGGAGGATGATAAGGTATTTCCCATGGTGCCCGCAGGGGCGCCCATCAACGAGGTGTTTGACGGGGACGACCTGTAAAGCGGTGTGCTTTTTTCTAAAAACATGACGAAAAAGCAACGACACTTAAATTTCTATTTTATATGTCGTTGCCTATAAATAGGCGGGAAACGGGACGGATGGCTCCGGGGGCGAATATTATGCAAAGGAGTACCGGAAAGACGGCTGCCGCATATAAATATGGAATAAAGCTGTTGTACTTCCGACAGGTCGGCGGTACACAGAGAGGATTGCCGGGAAAGCCTTTGCCTTCCCGGCGAGATGGTGGTTTCAATGAAAAAAATGCTTCGTATATGCCTGCTGACAATTCTGTGCATGATTTTTGTGACTCTCGGCGGTTTTCTCGCTCTGACCTGGTATTATGGCAGGACCTTTGTGGTAAATACCTGGATCAATGGCATATACTGCACCGGCATGACTGTGGAGGAAGTAAACAGCGAACTGACGCGGAATGTGGAAATCCCGGAACTGACGATCATAGACGGGGAGGGGCATAGCTGGCCGCTGGATCTGTCCCTGGCAGATTACCGTGTGGACTACACGGACAGCCTGCAGGCATATCTGCGCAGGGGGCAGAACGCCTGGCTTAATCCAAATGAGACAGTGGAGCAGCATCTGTTTCCTCAGGCCATCTGGAATCATGACAAATTAAGGGAACTGGTGGCAGATATGGACTGGGTGCGGGAGGCCCGGGAACGAAGCACGGAGGTGGAGATCCGGGTGGGGGAGGATGGGGATGCGCCCTATATCCTCTATGACGGAAAAAGCCATCGGCTGGATACGGAAAAGCTCTGCGACTATGTACAGCAGTGTCTGGAGAGCGGGATCTACCATGTGCAGGTGCGCCAGGAGGACTGTTACGAGGATCTGGAGGATACGGCGGCGGATACGCTGCAAAGGCAGCGCTTTGAGGATTTGCAGACTTATTTACATAGCAATCTGATTTATGACATGGGGGCGGAGCAGATTGAACTGATGCCGGAGACGATGGCCTCCTTTCTGCGGAAGGACAGTGCCGGGTGTCCTGTATGGGAACGGGAGGGGCTTACGGTCAGCGCTGACCGGATCAGGGAGTGGGTGGAGCAGTTGGCAGGGCAGTATGACACGGTGGATACCACCAGGGATTTCCAGACCACAGAGGGCAGGGTGGTGCAGGTGGCCTATAAGACCTATGGCACCCAGCTGGATGTGGAGACGGAGGTAAAATTCCTCATGGAGGAACTGCTCTGTGAGCGGGAAGAACCCCTGACGCATAAGCCCGCCTATCTCAAGGAGGGGTTTTGCAGGGGGCTGGACGATATCGGGGACACCTATATCGAGGTGGACATGGGGCAGCAGCGCATGTATTATTACCAGGACGGCGAATGCCTGATCTCCGTGGATGTGGTCACCGGAAACGCCCGGCGCAGATGGAACACTCCGGAAGGGATCAATTATGTCTATGCCAAGCAGAAAAACCGCATCCTGCGGGGACAGGGGTACGCCAGCCCCGTGAAATACTGGATGCCGGTGGTGGGCAATGTGGGCATACACGATGCGGACTGGCGCAGGGACTTTGGCGGAGAGATCTACCTCACCAACGGTTCCCACGGCTGTATCAACACGCCGCCGGAGGTGATGGGTGAGTTGTATGAGTTGGTGGAGAAGGGTACGCCGGTGGTGATGTTTTATTGACGGATGATTAAATACTAACAACCGCTAAGATTTTCCAATCCACATGCCGCATCATGATAGTAAACGGCATAGGTCGTTGGCTATAGGCGGCATGTGCCGTGCGGGAGGGGAAACCTAATCGGCCGTGCGTATAAAAAGGAGACATATGGGACAGTTAATGGAGGATATTGTTGCAATGGCGGAGGATTTTGTCAGGAATTGCAACTATAAAGGAAGGTTCGATTACTCGTTTGAAAGCCTTGAGGAAGTGGATGCGCTGCTTGACGCGTTGTCTGACAAAGCGGAGGAGGGCGGAGAGGATATGATCTATAACATATGCATTTCGGCGGGATCCTATGTCTTTGAGACTGCCCGCAGAAATTATGGCGGCACCTATTATTGGATTCCCGAAGAAAAACAGCCGGTTTTGGTTGCCGGTAAACCGGATTTTTCCGTAGCCGTCAAGGTGTGGGAGAAAGTCAGGGGCTATTTGAAAAACGGGTCTGAGGACAGCCTTTCCTTTTATATAGCAGGCTATCGGGAACACATTGAAAAGGGGAAGCTGCAAAAGGGCTATTGCGTGACAATCGTGTAAAACGGTCTGTCCGGAAGTAGAGTATCTGTCTGCGCCGAAAAGGGAAAAGGATAATATTTTAACAAAGTAGTTGACTAAAGCGCGGTTTGGATATAAAATAAGTGAATCATATGGATGAGGAGGAAAAGGAAGTGTCAAGAGTTTACAATTTTTCGGCAGGCCCCGCAGTTTTGCCTGAGGAAGTACTGAAAGAAGCTGCAGAGGAGATGTTGGATTATCGGGGAACCGGTATGTCTGTGATGGAGATGAGCCACCGTTCCAAGGCTTACGAGGCCATCATCCGGGAGGCGGAGGCTGATCTGCGGGATCTGATGAACATCCCTGACAATTACAGGGTTCTGTTTTTACAGGGCGGAGCCAGCCAGCAGTTTGCCATGATCCCCATGAATCTGATGAAGAATAAGGTGGCCGATTATATTGTGACCGGTCAGTGGGCCAAGAAGGCTTATCAGGAGGCGTGTATCTACGGCAAGGCCAACAAGATTGCTTCCTCAGAGGACCAGACCTTTTCCTATATACCCGACTGCTCCGACCTGCCCGTCAGCGAGGATGCGGACTATGTATATATCTGTGAGAACAACACCATCTACGGCACCAAGTTTAAGACCCTGCCCAACACCAAGGGTAAGACTCTGGTGGCGGACGTGTCCAGCTGCTTTCTGTCCGAGCCTGTGGACGTGACCAGATACGGCGTGATCTACGGGGGCGTGCAGAAGAATATCGGCCCTGCGGGCGTGGTCATCGTGATTATCCGGGAGGATCTGATCACCGAGGATGTGCTGCCTGGCACTCCCACCATGTTAAAGTACAAGACCCATGCGGACAACGGCTCCATGTACAACACGCCGCCCGCTTACGGCATCTATATCTGCGGCAAGGTTTTCAAATGGATTAAGAAGCAGGGCGGCCTGGAGGCCATGAAGGCCCTCAATGAGAAAAAGGCGGCGATCCTTTATGATTTCCTGGACGGCAGCAGGCTTTTCAAGGGCACTGTGCGCAAGGAGGACCGCTCCCTGATGAATGTGCCCTTTGTTACCGGCGATGAGGAACTGGATGCGAAATTTGTCAAGGAGGCCAGGGCGGCGGGCTTTGAGAATCTGAAGGGCCACAGGACCGTGGGCGGCATGAGGGCTTCCATCTACAATGCCATGCCGATAGAAGGTGTGGAGAAGCTGGTAGAGTTCATGAAGAAGTTTGAAGCGGAAAATATGGAATGATGCTTAACGTGGTAACAGGGACTTGTCTCCTGTTATGCAGGGAAGAAGCCCGTTTGGAACCGATGCTTCAAATACTGTTGGATACAGTATCATGGATGTAGCCCATGATATTCATGTAGATGTAAGGTTGAGGAGGAGAATGCCTGATGTATAAGATTAATTGCCTGAATCCCATTGCGGATGTAGGATTAAAAAATTTCAGCGACAAATACCAGATCACGGCGGATGTGCAGGAAGCCGACGGCATCCTGGTGCGCAGCGCGTCCATGCATGAGATGGAGATCCCCGCAGGACTGCTGGCGGTGGCCCGGGCAGGTGCGGGAGTGAACAATATCCCCTTGGATAAATGCGCGGAGAAGGGGGTGGTGGTGTTCAACACTCCCGGTGCCAATGCCAACGGTGTGAAGGAGCTGGTACTGGCAGGTATGCTGCTGGCCGCCAGAGACGTGATCGGCGGCATCGAATGGGTCAAGGCGTCCGCTGACAATGGGGATATTGCCAAGGCGGCGGAGAAGGAGAAGAAAAACTTTGCCGGAACCGAGATCATGGGCAAGAAGCTGGGTGTCATCGGCCTGGGGGCCATCGGCGTGAAGGTGGCCAATGCCGCGGTGTCCCTGGGGATGGAGGTATATGGCTATGACCCCTATCTGTCCGTCAATGCGGCCTGGAATCTGAGCCGCTCCGTGAAGCATGTGCTGAATGTGGATGATATCTATGCGGACTGTGATTATATCACCATCCATGTACCTCTGCTGGATTCCACAAAGGGTATGATCAATGCGGTGTCCATCGCCAAGATGAAGGAGGGTGTGGTGCTGCTGAACTTTGCCAGGGATCTGCTGGCCAACGAGAAGGATGTGCTGGAGGGGCTGCAGAGCGGCAAGATCGCCCGCTATGTGTCCGATTTCCCCAATCCCACCACGGCGGGCCAGAAGGGCTGCATTGTGATTCCCCATCTGGGGGCCAGCACCGAGGAGTCCGAGGACAACTGTGCGGTGATGGCCGTGGAGGAGATCATGGACTATCTGGAGAACGGAAACATCCGCAACAGTGTGAACTACCCGGCCTGCGACATGGGGATCTGCTCCAAGGCGGGACGAGTGGCTATTTTCCACAAGAATATTCCAAACCTGATCACCCAGTTTACAGCCGCGTTTGGCGTGAAGGGCATCAACATCAGTGATCTGACCAACAAATCCAGAGGCGAGGTGGCCTACACCATGATTGATGTGGAGAGCGTACCCACGGCGGAGATCATAGGGGCGTTGGAGAAGATTGACGGCGTGTTCCGGGTGCGGGTTGTGAAATAATATGTGACAGAAAGATAGGAAAATTGCTTCTGAACAGAGATGTATTATGGTTCAGGAGGATATCCCTGGTCTATATAAAAATATATAGACCAGGGGCATTTATTTTGGGAAAATATTACTTTTTCTAACTTCCCTCTGCCTGCATAACGCGGGCTGTGCCCGTGTTATTGCGTTAATACTTATTTGGATGTTTTACTTCCAAACTTTCCTTATTCCTGCATACCGCTGGCTGCGCCTGCGGTATTGCAC
>CAMWSA010000039.1 GCA_947176785.1 uncultured Lachnospiraceae bacterium | reverse complement strand
GTACTATAATTTCATTTGATCGCTGACAGACAGTGATCAAAAAAGTGTATGAAAGAGGAGAGAGGAGTAATTATGAAACTCAGAAAGAAATTTGTAGCTTGTGTTGCGGCCATGATGATGGCATGTATGATGCTCACTTCATGTGGGACCACCCCTGCGGTGAACAATGTCGTAAAAGCGGTGGATGGCCAGGCGGAGGGAGAGATCGGCACTACCTTCAGGACAGTATTCTTTGATTACAGCGTGGATTCTGTGGCATATCCTTCCGAGTATGAGGGCTATACCCCCACTGAGGGAATGCAGCTGCTGGATGTTGTGATCACGATCAAGAATACCTTTGGTGAGGCGCTGCCCATGTATAACAGCGATTTCCAGATCCAGTGGCATGACTTGGGGGATGGCGATGATGACTATGGCTATGGTATTGAGATGGATAGCTCCAGCACAGTGATGCCTTCCGAGTATTCTCTTGCCAAGAATGACAGCTGCACATACCATATTATTTATGAAGTGCCGGCAGAGGCCAAGGAATTCTCTGTGTCCTACTTAGAGTTTTTCTCTGACAATACGGAGGGAGATGTGTTCTTTACAGAATTCAACAAATAAGAACATATAATTTCAACATTACGGAGGAATGTAGCCTTTAGGGGTTGCATTCCTCCCTTTTTTTGTGTATTATAGTATAAGAGGAATCAAATGTAGTATAGCAGACTAATTACACTATAAAGCCAAAAGGAGATAATTGACATGGAAAGTGAAGGCATAAGAGAAGAACAGGCACAGATTTGGATATCTGTTCCCGAAAAACACACCCGGGTAATACTTGGATTAGCTGCAGCCGGGGGTGTATTGCTTTTGGGCGTTCTCCTGACAGGGGGTTTTAAACTCTGTATCACTGTGGGACTTGTGATGGCCGTTATGACGGTCCTGGTGCATTTCTTATTACAAAAAAGGATCACGCTTGCAAATATCATTTTCTATTTTGACCAGAAAGAAATGTACCTGATATCTCTGAATAAAGCGGATGAAAAGCTATATGCCTATCTGCATGGCCTGACAGAGGAGAGGCCGGCCTCCACAGAAAACACGGTGGATTTCCTGCTGAAAATGGCGGATCGATCCGTAATATGGCGCATACTTAAAATTTATAATATAACGGAATTGAAATCCAGACCTGAAAATAGAAAGTATCGGATAAATACGCAATTTGATCTTCCACGTTATACCTATGACTCTGTTCTGGGTGTAGTTGTGCAGGAAAAGCGAATTAAAAATTTTGAGGGCTTGATACAAGCTTTGCAGTACATAGCCGAATCTTAGGTATTGTGAAACGCCAGCAGTTGTTGTATAATAGGTAATATTGTTGATTTTGGAAGCATGGAGGACAAGTACTATGTATATTACCTGTTTGGATTTGGAGGGAGTGCTGGTGCCGGAGATATGGATTGCGTTTGCGGAAGCCAGCGGTATCCCGGCACTAAAGAAGACTACCCGTGATGAGCCGGACTATGAAAAACTGATGGAATACCGGCAGGAGATATTAAAAGAGCAACACCTGGGCCTGAAGGAGATTCAGAAAACCATTGCGACAATCGAACCTATACCCGGTGCCAAAGAATTTCTGGATGAGTTGCGTTCCATTACCCAGGTTATCATTATCAGTGATACATTCACGCAATTTGCCAGTCCCTTAATGAAGAAGCTGGGATGGCCCACCATATTCTGTAATTCTCTGGAGGTGGCCGGGAATGGTGAGATTACAGGCTTTAAGATGCGGATTGCGGATTCAAAGCTGACCACGGTCAGGGCATTGCAGTCCATCGGATATGATACCATTGCCAGTGGGGACAGCTATAACGATCTGGGTATGATAAAAGCCAGCAAAGCCGGATTCCTGTTTAAGACCACAGACAAAATCAGGGCGGACTATCCACAGCTGCCAGCGTATGAGACCTATGATGAACTGATGGCAGCTATTAAGGCTGCAATGGAGTGATTACGATAAGAGGTGTATGCGAATGAATATAAATCCTATGGCATTATTAGGATTAAAAAGTGATTTTGACAGATTTCAGAATAACCATCCAAAGTTCATGCAATTTGTAAAGGCGTTTACAAAAGCCGGTATTCAGGAAGGCACAGTCATGGAATGTAAAGTCATTACGGCTGACGGTCAGGAACTCCAGGCAAATATACGGATTACCGCCGATGACTTGGAATTGCTGGAAAAGCTAAAAAGACTGCGGCAGGAGATATAAGCAACTATGCGCAAAAGCCAACTTTAACGAATAGTTGGCGGGTTTGGTGCTTATTGTGTAGTGGATTTGGGGCCGCCAACTATTCGTTAAAGTTGTGGGGATTGGTATTTTGATGTTGTAAATTTTTCTTTGGTTGCTAGTTTAATGTATTTGTTGGGTTGATAATGATTCTGAATCTAGAATAATTGTAAAGGGGCCGTCATTTAGTAGAGAAACCTTCATATCGGCTCCAAAACTGCCTTGCTGAACTCTATCAGGTGAACCCGGCAGTTGGCTTTGACATTCCCTGATAATGTATTGATAAAGATTTTCAGCCAGTTCCGGGGCACCTGCATTGATAAAGGATGGACGGTTGCCTTTGCGGCAATCGGCATATAGGGTGAACTGTGATACCAAAAGAAGGCTTCCATCCACGTCCTGCAGGGATAGGTTTGTTTTGCCGTTTTGATCTTCAAAAATCCGCAGGCCCAATAGTTTTTTGATCATTTTATCGGCAATAGCTTCGGTATCTGTCTGACTTACACCGATCAGTACCAGAAAGCCTTTGCCGATAGAGCCTATGATTTTCTGATCTACAGATACACTGGCTTCACTTACTCTTTGTATGATAAACCGCATAACTCCATTGTACTCCTCTCACATTCTCCTGACCTAAGTTTTATCATTAGAGAGATAAAATTTGAACTTGCTCTCCCTATTATACCACCATGAACAAAATAAATATGTTATGACGGCATCCGTATTGGAAGGGAAACTTCCAAACTTTCCTCTGCCTGCATAACGCAGGCTGTGCCCAAGTTATTGCGTCAATCAGTAATGGATGTGCAACCTCCAAACTTACTTCTGCCTGCATAACGCGGGCTGTGCCCGAGTTATTGCGTCAATCAGTAATGGATGTGCAACATCCAAACTTTCTTCTGCCTGCATAACGCGGGCTGTGCCCGAGTTATTGCGTCAATCAGTAATGGATGTGCAACATCCAAACTTACCTCTTTCCTGCATATAACATCCAAGCTTAGTTTTTTGCATTCTCTTCCCTGGAGGAATTGCCTGCCTCTGTTTCAATAGAAGACTCCGAGTGTTCATTGAATGCTTTCCGAACGACTACGTCTGTATCGTTCCATCGCACAGGCACTCTTCTCTTCCACTCTTCCACATTGCTTATGAAACGCATTCCTGAAATCAGATTTTCACTCAGATTGTCCTGATGGTCGTCTGTCCTGTTTTCTTTCTTTTCCAGGTTTCTGGCTTTGATAATCTTGCGGCGCTCCAGATTATTCATGGTGTGGATGCCTGCTTCGTCCACACACTCTATATTTTCATAAATCTCACTCTTGATGGGCATATCCTTTTTAATCAGGGCAGAATTTACATGGGATCTAACCGCAGCATAGATTATGGCGAAAATCGGTACCCCCACAATCATGCCCAGCACATTAAACAGGCCGCCAAACAGTGTGATGGAAAAGATTACCCAGAAGCCGGACAGACCTGTGGAATCCCCCAGGATCTTTGGGCCGATCAGGTTGCCGTCCACCTGTTGGAGAATCAGTATAAAGATCACAAAATATACGCAGTTTAGCGGATGCATGGGATCTACTACCAGAATCAGTACAGCGCTGGGAATAGCTCCTAAAAAGGGTCCAAAAAAAGGAATAATATTGGTCACACCGATAATAACGCTGATCAATGCCGCATAGGGAGTCTGTAATAACGTGGTTCCGATCAGACACAGCATTCCTATAATCAGCGAATCCAAAATCTTGCCGCTGATAAACCCGATAAATGTGTTGTGGGCAAAACGAAAATTATTAATAATCACATTGGCCGAATCAGGCTGATAACAGGCATAGATCAGCTTTTTAGCCTGGACGGCAAACTTTTCCTTGCTGCCAAGAATATATATCGAGATAATAAAGCCAATGATAAAATTCCAAAGGGTCTTAAAGATGCCCAACACACTCAGGGACACTGTCTTGATCAGTTCGCTGGACTTGGTGAGGACTGTCTCGTTCAGGAAACGCTCCAATTCCACGGAATAGCGGTTAATCAGGCTCATTGCATAATCCTTAATCTCCGAATTGTCAGCCAGTAACTGGTTCAGCCACTCCGTAAAATTTGTCATATACGTATCGAAATTAGATACAATATTTTGGATACTGGGAACAATCTGGGAGACCAACATGCTCACTAACAGATGAATAACCAGATAAAATAAAAGTGCCGTGACCAGGACCCCCAGCATGCGGGTCCTCTTATGGGTCTTGGGGCCTTCCTTAAGCCTTAATAAGCTTCTGAGGGGATATAATATTTTCTGTTCAATGCTGTTCAGAACCGGAGTAAGGAGATACGCCAGTATAAAGCCAAAAACCACCGGCATCATAATTCCCACTATGATATTAATAGCCGACTTGATGTTGGAAGAATGGAACAGCAAATAGTAAAACATAATACCGCCCATAATTACTAACAACGCAGTCAGTCCCCATCTGATATATTGATTTTTCCACCTGAGCTTCATCCTTAACCTCTTTCCCGCAGTATAACAATCAGAACCGGTGACACTGCGTCAACATATATTCGGAAATATGACTTTACAAAAGATTACTCTCCTGCGGATCAGGAACCGTATCCAGGCCAAATTTCCGTAATTCCCATATCATATTCCTATCATACACTGAATTTAAGTATATAACAAGAGGCATTTTACCGAAAAAATCCAAAAGGAAATGGATAGAAATATCGAGCAAAAAAATATTGTTTCCCGGCCCAAAAAAGGGTAAAATAAAGCATACAGATTTCTATACTGACGAACGCCGGGATTTTCAATTCCCGCGCGGCGCATGCTACATAATCGGGCAATATGTGCCACATAGGAAAGAAAAACGAATTGTTCGTGAGTATAATTACCAGGTAGTGTCAAACGGTTTATGAAAAAACTGCCCTCTTTCTACCTCATAAAGACTATTATTTTTATGCTTCGCGAATCTCTGCCAAGCCTGAAACGAACAGGCTTTCAGCCCGGGCTTAACGGGAATTTGAAGCAATATAACTGGTCACTAAGCAGCAGAAAGAGGGAGGTATAGGCCGCAGGGCCGGATTCCCTAGATGCTGCCGGGGTGAGGCGATTTTTGGATATTGGGCCTGACTCTGCCAATTACCAACAGGAGGATTTACCCATGAAATTACAGCAGGTGCTAAGTTATGTCCGCCGTGCCATAGATGACTATCATATGATTGAAGAAGGGGATAATATCGCAGTGGGAATCTCCGGTGGGAAGGATTCCCTTACACTGCTCTATGCGCTGCATGGGCTGATGCGCTTCTATCCCATGCACTTCACGGTTCATGCCGTGACAGTGGATCTGGGATTTGAAAATCTGAACCTTGAGGAGATTCAGAATTTGTGTGAACGTCTGAATGTGAAATATACGATTGTGAAGACAGATATTGCCCAGATTGTGTTTGATACCCGCAAGGAGGAAAATCCCTGTGCCCTGTGTGCCAAAATGCGCAAGGGGGCTTTGAATAATGCCATAAAGGCTGCCGGATGCAATAAGGTGGCATATGCGCATCATAAGGACGATGTGGTGGAGACTATGCTGCTGTCCTTGATTTATGAGGGGCGCTTCCACACTTTTGCGCCCGTAACTTACCTGGACCGCACGGATCTGACTGTGATCAGGCCCCTGATGTATATGAACGAGGCGGATGTCATTGGCTTTGTCCATAAGTACAATGTCCCGGTGGTAAAAAGCCCCTGCCCGGCAGACGGCCATACCAAGAGAGAATATGTCAAAACGCTGCTCCGGCAATTGGACCTGGAGAACCCGGGCGTAAAGGAGCGCATGTTTACAGCCATACAGACCGGCAATTTGAAAGGATGGGGTGAATATTTTGGCAAATAACACAAATATAACCAGTTACCATGAGGAACAGAAGATGCAGAATATCCTGAAAATGCGTGCCGTTCTGGAGGAATTGCCGCCTTTCTGCAAGGAATTTTTCCGGGGTATTGAACAGTATACCTCCGCAAGGACCCGATTGGCCTATGCCTATGACCTGCGCATGTTTTTTGAGTTCCTGCATGAAAAAAACAGCGCCTGCGCCAGGATGGATATTTCCGAAATCCCTTTGGAATATCTGGATCTGCTCAACCGACAGGATATCGAGGAATATCTGGAATATGTGTCCCTGTATCAAAAAGACGGGAAAAGCATCATCAACGAGGAGCGGGGAAAGAGCCGTAAACTGGCATCCCTCAGAAGCTTTTATAACTATTTCTTTGAGAACGAAAAAATAGAGAAAAACCCGGCAGCCCTGGTACCGCTGCCCAAGCAGCACGAAAAGGAGATTATTCGCCTGGAACCCAATGAGGTAGCCATCCTGCTGGACCAGGTGGAGGATGGAACAAAGCTGACCAAGAAGGAACTGGAATATCATAAAAAGACTAAACTCCGCGATGTGGCATTGATCACATTGCTGCTGGGAACCGGAATTCGAGTCTCAGAGTGTGTGGGGCTGGATATCCAGGATGTGAATTTTGATGTGTATGGGATCAAAATCCTGCGCAAGGGGGGGAAGGAAGCGATCATTTACTTCGGCGAAGAGGTGGGGACAGCCCTGCTGGATTACCTGGAACAGAGGGAGCATATTATCCCGGCGGAGGGGCACGAGAATGCGCTCTTCCTCTCTCTGCAGAACCGCCGCATGGCCGTGCGGTCTGTAGAAAACCTGGTAAAAAAGTACGCATCCCGGGTTACAACCCTGAAAAAAATCACGCCTCATAAACTGCGCAGTACCTATGGCACGGCTTTGTACCAGGAGACCGGCGATATCTATCTGGTGGCGGACGTGCTTGGGCACAGCGATGTCAATACCACCCGTAAACATTATGCCGCCCAGGCGGATGAACGCAGACGCCGGGCAGCAAATGCCGTTCGGCTGCGCGAATAATGCTTCACGGAAAATAACACTATTTCACAAACTCCGCAGAATAATATGGCAGAATCAGGTAATTTCCGGCGCAGATATCCTCTCCGGCCAGGTGGTTCATGCGTATGACCTCTGTGATATATTGATTCTGGCTGACATAATGCTCCTTGTCGGCATATCTGTCTGCCAGGGTCCAGAGGGTATCTCCCGGCTCTATCCGGATGCAGGTATAATATTTGTAAGAGCCGTCTCCCAGTTCCGTACTGGCCTGGGATAATAAAGCATGGTAAGAAAGGGTGAAGCTCAGTATCAGAACAACTGCAATACCGGTCAGGATAAAGAGGCGGCGAATTTCTTTCTGCCGTCTGCGTTTCCGCCGCTGATTTCTCAAAGCCCTTTCATAAATGTGTGTGGCCTGACTCATTTTTCGGTCCTCCTGCGAATCTCCGTTCAGAACATTTGTTCCTTATGAATGCATTATATCGAACACGTATTCTTTTGTCAAGAACTATCGAACATATTTTTGGAATATATGTTTGCTTTTTTCTGTTCAGTATGTTATAATGACCTTATTCAATACAGAAACCGTCAACAAATTTGTTAAGAAATGGAGGACCATAGAATGAGCTATGGTAAGATAACTGCCAAACAGCAGGAGATTTTGGATTATATTAAGGATGAGATTCTTAAAAGGGGCTATCCGCCCACTGTCCGTGAGATCTGTGAGACGGTACATTTGAAGTCCACCTCTTCGGTACACTCCCATCTGGAGACGCTGGAGAAAAACGGGTATATCCGCCGTGACCCCACCAAGCCCAGGGCCATTGAGATCTGCGACGACAGCTTTCAGATGGTGCGCACGGAGATGGTCAGTATTCCCATCGTGGGACAGGTGGCGGCAGGACAGCCGATACTGGCTCAGGAAAATATAGAGGACTATTTCCCTATTCCTGCTGACGTGGTGCCCCGGGGAGAATCCTTTATATTGAAAGTCAAAGGAAATTCCATGGTTAATGCCGGAATTTTAAGTGGAGACCATATTTTTGTAAACTGCTGTAATACTGCTTCCAATGGGGATATGGTAGTGGCACTGCTGGACGATTCCGCCACCGTAAAGACATATTATAAAGAAAACGGACATATCCGTCTGCAGCCTGAGAATGATTCCATGGAGCCGATTATAGTTGATGATTGCCAAATTATGGGAAAAGTTTTTGGTGTCTTTCGTTTATACCAGTAAGATTTATAGTTAAGATGTATATTCCTCCTGCCTTTGGGACACAATAACTGTGGAAACTTCAATGAACAGTCTCCCTTTTAATGCCTTAAAAGGAATTGGTCTCGTCAGATATTTACGCCGGGAAAGGGCAGGGAGACTTTGGAACTCATTAGTAGGGAGGAATTCAATTTATGGGAAATAAATATTTGGATGGCACGGCCCTGACCATTGCTATTATCGGTGCAATTAACTGGGGACTGATCGGCTTATTCCGGTTTGATCTGGTGGCCTTTATCTTTGGCGATATGTCATGGTTATCCAGGATCATCTATGTGATCGTGGCGCTTTGTGGGCTGTATTTGATTACTTTTTATATGCATCTTGGAAGCAACAACCGCGGAGATGCATCATCATAAGCAGCAGCCAGTGCCGCATCAGAATGCTAAAACAGTGGCTATTCTTCTTAATTTTAAGAATAGCCACTGTTTTTTCTATAATTCGTCCTTAGACAACAATTTACCGTCTCTCCATATTCGTTCCAGATCATACAGCAGACGGTTTTCCTTGTCAAATACATGTACAATTACATCGCCGAAATCCATCAGAATCCAGTTGGCAGTATCATAGCCCTCTACCTGTTTTTTGAAGTGGCCCGCACGGCCAAGCTTTTCCTCGACACTGTCGCTGAGTGCCTGAATCTGGCTGCGGTTGGTTCCTCCGGCAATGATAAAATAATCCGCAATGACGGAGAGTTCGCTGATGTCAATTACTTTGATATCTTCGGCCTTTTTATCTTCCAGAGCCTCTATGGCAAGCCTGGCAATTTCCTTGGATGTATCCATATTGTTCCTCCTGTTTAAAGTCCCGCATGTCCCCCGCAAGCACACGGAACCGGTGATCCATACCGCTTTTAGGCGTCCTGACATGTTTCCGCGTGCTTTTCGGGAACATGCTGCTTATAAGCTTCTCTTGACCGTTTCTTTGCAGGTTTTTAAGGTTCCGCATGTCCTTTGTAATATTGATAGGTCTCCTGAGTGGTCTTTTCAATTACGGAGCCGCTGTCCTGCAGGTATTTCAAAGTATCCTCCAGAATCATCAACACGGCTTTGTCCAAATCCACAAAGGCTGTCCTGCGGATCTGCTCCAGTCGTGGAGCCTGCCTGCGGCCCGGCTCCATATAGTCGGCTACAAAGATTATCTTTTCCAGCAGTGACATACCGGGCCGCCCTGTGGTATGGTTGTGGATTGCGTTCAGAATATCTCTATTCGTTATATTATACTTTTTTTCAGCCAGATAGCTGCCTGCCTTGGCATGGAGAAGCGAAGGCTTCTTATACTCCTCCCCGCTGATCCGCATATGCTGTTTTTCACAGATGGACAGCAGCTTTTCCTCCGGCAGACATTTGGCACAGTCATGGAGCATGCCGGCAATAAGCGCGTACTCAATATTTTCCCCGTAGCATGCAGCCAGATTTGACGCCGTGTAAGCTACGCTCAGGGTATGCTCATAGCGTTTACTGTCTTGAACTTTGGACATTTCTTTTCTTAGTTTACTCAATTCACTTGTTTTCAATGCCTCATCCCCGATGGAAAAACTCCTGTATTTTATGAACCTATCTCTTTGTGAATATCGCTGGCTTTGCCTGCGATATTCAGGGAAGCGGTACTTCCAAATTTACATCCGCCTGCATAACGCTGGCGGTACCCGGGTTATTGTGTTATACTGACAAACGCCGTGATTTTCCAATTCCTGCATGCCACATGTCGCGTAGTCGGACAACATGGGTGCAGGAAGGAAAAGCTAACCCTTCGTGCGTATAATGTTGGATGCGGAACCTACAAATTCTTATAAAAATGGTTTTGGGCTATATATTCCCGCACACGGTCCGGCACCAGATATTGAATACTCCTGCCCTCCCTGCATCGGCGGCGGATATCTGTGGAAGAGATCTCCATATTGGGAAAAGCCATCAGAAGAATGTCTGCGCCGTGATGCTTGGCCAATTCACGCCGCTTCTCTTCCAACATTTCCATGGGGGCACCGTCACGGGATGCCGCCAGCAGGGTACAATGCCGGAAAATTTTATCCGGACGATACCAGTTCTCGATGGAGAACAGACAGTCCGCACCTACAATGAAATACAACCGTGCCCGGGGATACATGCATTGCAGGGATTCCAGAGTCTCATAAGTGTAGGTGTTCCCACCTCTTTTTACCTCCAGATCCGAACAGGAGAAGCATTCCCTGCCATGGATGGCCAACCGGGTCATGGCAAGTCTCTCTGATCCAGGCAGCATTTCTATCTTGTCTTTCATATAAGAATTGCCTGTGGGCATAAAAATGACTCCATTCAGTCCGGCCTCCTCCATAGCCCATTGGGCAAGCAGTAAATGTCCCATATGTATGGGATTGAAGGTGCCGCCCATAATGCCTATTTTTTCCCAAGTCTCGATATCTGACATGTCACATTCCCTTTCTTATATGGGATTCCGCTGTCTTCCTCCCAGCGCCATATGGCGGGCCAGGCCCTGTCCGAAATATAGCCGCAGCCCGGCAAGAATTGTAGATCAGGGCAGCTGAATCCTGGGATTGTCCCTGTCGGGCTTGTACAACACTATTTTCTTGCCGATCACCTGTACCACCTGGGAATGGGTGCGCTGTGCCACCATCTCAGCGATCTCCCTGGGATCATCCATACAGTTTTTCAGCACCGCCACCTTGATCAGCTCCCTGGTGTTGAAAGCCTCCCGGATGGCTTCCGTGACCTGTGGAGTCAGACTGGATTTGCCCACCTGGAAGATGGGATCCAAGCTGCTGGCCAGGCTTTTTAAATACGCTCTCTGTTTACTTGTCATAGCTGTTATTTTTCCTCTTCCCGCATATCGGAATCTGCCTGTAAAGGCAGACAATTAGATTTTTCGAATTCACTTACTTATAGTAATCAAAAGATAAACCATACATCCTGACGGTATCACCCTCCTGGATCCCCAATTGCTCCAGCTGCTCCAGTATTCCATTATCACGCAGGAAATTCTGGAAAAAGGTAAAGCCCTTCTCGCTTTCCAGGTTTGTGTAGCCCAGCATCTTTTCAATGCGGGGACCTTCCACCACATATTCGTCTGCTGCCTCGTCATATTCCACCGTGTAAGGCGCGTCGCTGTCAGATACCCGCTCCTCTTCCGGGAAGTATTCCTGGGCAAAAACGGTGGGTTCCTGGTCTAACTGATCCAGCATCTCCCGGACATGGTACAAAAGCTCTTTTAACCCCTGTCCGCTGATGGCGGAAATAGGGTATACCTGAATTCCCTTGGGTTCAAATTCTGCCTTCAGTGCCGCCAGGGGATCACTTTCCTCCACAGAGTAAATGGCATCTATCTTGTTGGCGGCAATGACCTGAGGGCGCTTTCCGAGCTCTGTGTTATAACTCTCCAATTCCCTGCCTATGGCGTAGATATCCGCTACGGGATCCCGGCCCTCTGTTCCCGCCGCATCCACGATATGGATGATGACCTTGGTCCGCTCAATATGCCTCAGAAATTCATGTCCCAGGCCAGCCCCCTGGGATGCACCCTCGATCAGCCCGGGAATATCCGCAATAACGAAGCCCCTGGAATCATCCAAATCCACCACTCCCAGATTGGGACTTAAGGTAGTAAAATGATAATTTGCAATCTTGGGCTGCGCGTTAGTCACTCGGGATAAAAAAGTAGATTTTCCCACATTGGGAAAGCCTACCAGGCCCACATCCGCAATGACCTTTAACTCCAGCAGCAGAGTCAGTTCCTGGGCAGACTGGCCCGGCTGGGCATATTTGGGTGCCTGCATAGTGCTGGTTGCATAATGCTGGTTGCCATTGCCACCTTTGCCGCCTTTCAACAGAACCACTCTCCGGTTGTCGCCGGACATATCCGCAATGACTTTTCCCGTCTCCGCCTCCATGATTACGGTTCCCAGCGGTACCTTGAGTACAAGATCCCGCCCGTTTTTCCCATGGCAGTTCTTCTTGCCGCCCTGTTCGCCGTCCTCTGCCCTGTACTTGCGGATATGGCGGTAATCCGCAAGAGTGTTCATTCCCTCGTCTACCTGGAAGATCACACTCCCGCCGTTGCCTCCGTCTCCGCCGTCCGGGCCGCCGCTGGGCACATATTTTTCCCTGCGGAAGGAGACATGCCCGTCCCCGCCCTTACCACTTCTCACACAAATTGTCGCTCTGTCTGCAAACATCCCGTTTTACTCCTCTTTCTTACGAGTGAAGATATACTGACGAGCGCCAGGATTTTCCAATTCCTGCATGCCTCATGTTACATAATCAAGCAGCATGTGATGGGCAGGAAGGAAAATCTGACTGCTTTTGAGTATAATACAAAAGTCATGAATAAAAGGCTTCAAACAACAAAGTATGTTTGAAGCCTCTCGTGACTATATTCGATAACAGGCATTACTTCTCCACAGGATACACAGATGCCTGCTTCTTGTCTCTGCCCTTTCTCTCGAATCTCAGTACGCCATCAACCAATGCAAACAATGTGTCATCGCCGCCGATCCCCACGTTTACACCGGGATGAATCTTGGTACCACGCTGCCTGTACAGAATGTTACCAGCCTTAACGAACTGTCCGTCAGCTCTCTTCGCACCCAGTCTCTTGGCCTCGGAATCCCTGCCGTTCTTGGTGGAACCGACACCCTTTTTATGAGCGAAAAATTGAAGGTTCATATTTAACATGGTCTACACCTCCTTAATCAATATCCGAAACATCCGTTTCAAACTTTACTGTGAGATATTTCTCTCCATAGGACCCGGAAAGCTGCTGCAAGCCAAACACCATAGAATCCATCAGAAAGACGGATTTCTCCTGCAGGCTCCCCTCTATCACACACCGGATAAATCCTGTCTCGTCGTTGGAAGACACCTGCAATGTCTCACCGGCCAATTCCTCTAGAGAATTGATGGTATTGATTACCAGTGTCGATATGGAAGCGCACAGAATATCCGGCTCCCCGGGTTCTGCATAACCCGCATGTCCCATACAGGTAAAACCTGTATACTGCTGCGCTCTTGTCCTGCAAATCACTACTGTCGTCATAATCGTCCACTTACATTAGGCATTAATCTTGTCAATCTTAACCCGCGTGTATGCTTGTCTATGACCGTTCTTCTTGTGGTAACCGGTTTTTCTCTTGTACTTGTATACAATAACCTTCTTACCCCTGCCCTGCTCCATAACGGTAGCTGCTACAGTAGCACCGGCTACATCCGCACCCACCTTAAGGGCAGCGTCACTTACTGCGATTACCTGGTCAAAAGTAACAGTAGCACCAGCTTCTGCGTCAAGCTTTTCCACCTTGATCACATCTCCCTCAGAAACTTTGTACTGCTTTCCACCTGTTGCAATAATTGCGTACATAAGGCACCTCCTATTCATGAACTCCAGCAACGAATACCTTCGTTCTTACTCGCTAACTTTGGTGGTGCATTTATTAGAAAATGGCACACTTTTACCTCGTTATGCGGCATACTGGAACATCATAGCATGAGGTGCCCGATTTGTCAAGAAAAATTTTATATAAAAGCGGCATAAAACCGGCTTTTACTGCTTCTTTCTGGCCTCAAAATCCTCAATATACTGGATAATCAGCTTTACCGTGCCCTCCACGCCCAACACACTGCTGTTAATACACAGGTCATAGCTGTCGGCACGGCCCCACTTCTTGGAGGAATAGTAATTATAATAACTCTGGCGCTGTTTATCCTTTTTGTTGATCATATCCCGGGCTTTGGATTCTGTCAACTCATACTTTTGCATAATCCGCCTGACCTTGGTATCCTCATCCGCATAGATGAACAGATGGATGCAGTCCTCATAATCCGCCAGGGCATAATCCGCACAGCGGCCCACGATTACGCAGCCGCCCTCATCCGCAATCTTCTTAATGGTGTCAAACTGTGCCAGAAATACCTTGTGGCTGATGGGCATATCCACAAAGGAGGAGGCATTGTAGCCAAAGGAATAGGTATCCATTACCAGATTATACAGGAAGGAATTGGTGGGACGCTCATCATGGTTCTGAATCATCTCCTCGCAGAAACCGCTCTCCTTGGCCGCCCTGCTGAGCAATTCCTTGTCATAACATTTAATGCCGAAATATTCCGCCAGCTTTTCCCCGATCTCCCGTCCCGCAGAACCAAACTGACGTCCAATGGTAATTACAGTATTCATACACAAATCCTCTCTCCCTATAAAGTATAAATGATCATCCCCTTGATAATGTATACAAATCATTTATCTGTATATATTATACATCAAATTTGCCTCAAAAACAATAAATTATTGCAAAATATCCAACAAATGCACGAAATATTCGGGCAGAGGAGCTTCGATTTCCAGATATTTTCCGGTGGATGGGTGTTGAAAGCCGATCGTCATGGCGTGGAGTGTCTGGCCTTGCAGGGAAAAAGGACTTCTTTTGCCCGGGGCATAGACATGATCCCCCAAAAGCGGATGCCCGATGCTGGCCATATGCACCCGGATCTGATGGGTGCGCCCGGTCTCCAGTTCACACTCTATATAAGTATACTCCCGGAAACGCCGCAATACCCGATAATGCGTGACGGCGCGCTTGCCGTTTTTATCATTTACAGCCATTTTTTTGCGGTCCGCAGGATGGCGGCCTATGGGCTTGTCCACGGTTCCGCCCTCTTCCTCTATCACTCCGTGGCACAGGGCGCGGTAGCGCCGGGTGATGGAATGCTCCTTCAACTGAGCCGCAATGCTGTTATGGGCCCTGTCATTCTTACAGACAATCAGGGAGCCGGTGGTGTCCATGTCGATCCGGTGGACAATGCCGGGCCGCAGGACCCCATTGATCCCTGACAGTTCACTGCCGCAGTGATACAGTACACCGTTGACCAACGTGCCGCTGTAATGCCCGGCGGCAGGATGCACCACCATCCCCTTTGGCTTGTTGACTACCAACAGATCTCCGTCTTCATACAGAATATCTAACGGGATATTCTCCGGGCGGAGTTCCGGCTCCCGGGACGGGGGCAGTGTAAAGCTCACTTCATCCTCCGTCTCAACCTGATAGCTGCTCTTAACAGGTGCGCCGTTCACCAACACCTGCCCCTCCTTCACCAGCTTCTGAATATAACTGCGGGAGAGCGAATCCATCAGCATAGCCATACATTTGTCGATTCTCTCCCCCTCATATTCCTCTGTAATCTGAAAACGAAACTCATCCATATCCTGCTCCTGACCGTTAAACCGCCGTCGTAGGCAATCCTATACTCTCAAAAAACATATAACATGAAGGAATCTGATTTTCCGGAAGCTGCCCCCTATACGCACGACCGTTTAGCTTTTCCCATATGCCCTGGCACATGCTGCCCGGATATGCGGCATACACCGGGCCGGAATTGGATCCTCTCAGCGGTCGTTCGTATAATTCCGATTACGCCCGAAGCTCAGGAATTCCAGATCCTTCTCCTTCAGAACGAACAGGAACATGATAAAGAGTCCAATGGTAGCGCAGACCACATAGATATCAGCCACGTTGAAAATGGGATAGTTGATCAGCACGAAGGAGATAAAATCCACCACATAATCCAGACGCAGCCGGTCCAGTATATTGCCCAGCCCTCCGGAGAT
>CAMWSA010000038.1 GCA_947176785.1 uncultured Lachnospiraceae bacterium | reverse complement strand
TTTTGTATATATTGCCCAATCCCTGTATCCTGAACGGGAGTTTCGCAATCGCCTAAGTGTGTATATAATGCGGAAGGGAGAGACAGAAAGTGGCCGTAAAGACATTTGCAGCGATAGATGTGGGGAGTTTCGAACTTTCCATGAAAATATTCGAGTTTTCAGGGAAAAGCCAGGGGAGGGTCATCGAGCATATCCGGCACCGGGTGGACCTGGGCAGCGAGTCCTATGGCAGCGGCAAGATCAGCCATGACAAAATGGACGAACTGTGCCGGGTGTTGTCGGAATTTGCGCGGATCATGGAGTCCTATAAGGTGACAGGCTACCGGGCCTACGGCACCAGCGCCATCCGGGAAACCAAGAATACGGGCATTGTGCTGGATCAGATCCGCCAGCGCACCGGCATTAAGGTGGAGGTACTCAGCAATTCGGAACAGCGTTTTCTGGACTATAAAGCCATCGCTTTCCGGGGGGAAATTTTTCAATCCGTGATAGAGGAGGGAACCGCCATCGTGGATATCGGCGGAGGCAGCATCCAGATTTCCCTGTTTGACAATGACATGCTGGTATCCACCCAGAATCTGCGGATCGGCGTGTTGCGGCTTCAGGAATTGCTGCACCATATGAACACCCGCAGCAGCCAGAGGGAGGTATTGATCGACGAGATTGTCAGCGCCCAGCTGGCCACCTACAAAAAGCTGTATCTGAAAGACCGGGAGATCAGGACCATTATTGTGGTGGACGACTATCTGTCCGTGTGGGTGGGTAAAAAAGCGGCCGGGGCAGGCCGGAAAAACGAAATGGTCAATCTGGGGGATTATGAGCAGTTTATCCAGCAGCTGCGCACCAAATCCATGGCGGAGCTCATGCGGATGCTGGATATCCCGGAGGAAGCGGTCAATCTGACATTTATCAGCGCCTGCATTATGAAGCGGATCATGAAGCTGACCGGAGCGCAGCAGATCTGGGCACCGGGGGTCACGCTGAGCGACGGTATGGCCTATGAGTACGCCCAGCAGAACAGGCTTTTGCCGGCCGAGCATGATTTTAACCGGGATATCCTGGCCTGTGCCATGAACATCAGCAAGCGTTATCAGGGCAGCCGCAAGCGGGCGGAGACGCTGGAGAATATCACGCTGACAATCTTTGACAGCATGAAAAAAGTACACGGTATGGGAAAGCGGGAGCGGTTATACCTGCAGTTGGCGGCGATGCTCCACGACTGCGGCAAATATATCAGTATGGTGAACATTGGGGAGACCTCCTACCAGATTATCATGGCTACGGAAATGATCGGCCTGTCTCATATGGAGCGGGAGACAGTGGCCAGCGTGGTGCGCTTCAACCATACCCCCTTCATTTACTATGACCAGATGAAAGCGCTGGGGACGGCCCTTACGGAGAGCGCCTATCTGACGGTGGCTAAACTGACGGCTATCCTGCGGATTGCCAATGCGCTGGACCGAAGCCACAAGCAGAAGCTGAAGGGCGTCAAGGCCGCTTTGAAGGAGGATCAGCTGGTGCTGATGGTGGAGACGCCGGAGGATATCACTCTGGAGAGAGGGATTTTTGAGGACCGGGCTGATTTTTTCCAGGAGGTATTCAGCATCCAGCCGGTTATTAAGCAAAAGAAACCCATGTAGGGAATGGCAGATTTCGGGGAAATCTGCGGAACTTAAACCAGCAGCTTCCCGGGCGGCACACGGAATCCATGTCTGGACGCCAAAGCGGCCGGATATGGAACACAGGGCAGGAGTGCCGGCATGGGACCTGCGGAGCTTTCATTTGGAGGTGTGTATTTATGGCAGAGACAGATTTTACCAATCCAAAATATTACAACAACCGGGAACTAAGCTGGATCCTTTTTAACCACCGGGTACTCAGCGAGGCCAGGGACAAGGCCAATCCATTGTTTGAGCGGCTGAAATTCCTGAGTATTACCGCTTCCAACCTGGATGAGTTTTTCATGGTGAGAGTGGCATCGCTGAAGGATATGGTGAATGCGGGCTACAGTAAAAAGGATATTGCCGGTTTGTCCCCGAGGGAACAGCTGGAAAAAATTGACGAGGCGATCCGCGAACTGGTAAATCTCCAATACTCAACCTACAACCGGAGCCTGCTCCCGCTTTTGGAGAAGGAGGGGCTTTTGGTAATCCGCCAGCACGAACTGCTGACCAGGGAGGAGGCGGCTTATATCGACCGGTATTTTGAGGAGAATGTATATCCGGTGCTGACTCCCATGGCGGTGGACTCCTCCAGGCCCTTTCCGCTGATCCGGAACAAATCCCTGAATATCGGTGCCCTGGTGGAGAAAAAGCATAAGCCGGAGGAACTGGAGTTTGCCACTGTGCAGGTGCCCAGCGTGCTGCCCCGGATTGTGCAGCTGCCCAGGGAGATGGAGAACGGCAGGGAAGGCCCCCGGAAGGTACTTCTGCTGGAGGAGGTCATTGAGCGGAATATCCACAAGCTTTTTTTGAACTACAATGTGATCTGCGCCCATCCCTTCCGGATCATGCGCAATGCGGATCTGAGCATCGAGGAGGATGAGGCGGCGGATCTGCTGAAAGAGATTGAAAAGCAGCTGAAAAAGCGTCAGTGGGGCGAGGTGATCCGTCTGGAGGTGGAGAGTGACATCGACAGGCGGCTGTTGAAGATCATCCGAAAAGAACTGCATATGGGAGAACAGAACCTGTACCTTATTGACGGTCCCCTGGATCTGACCTTTTTGATGAAAATGTACGGCCTGGAGGGCTTTGAGAAGCTGAAAGCGCCGGGGTATGAACCCCAGCCGGTGCCCCGGCTCCCGGCTGGCTGCGACATCTTTGCCCAGGCCAGGGAGGGGGACGTGCTGCTGCATCATCCCTATCAGACCTTCACGCCGGTGGTGGACTTTATCCGCCAGGCGGCCCGGGACCCTCAGGTACTGGCCATCAAGCAGACCCTGTATCGGGTCAGCGGCCATTCCCCCATCATAGCGGCGCTGGCCCAGGCGGCGGAAAACGGCAAACAGGTCTCCGTGCTGGTGGAGCTTAAGGCCCGTTTCGACGAGGAGAACAACATTGTGTGGGCCAAGATGCTGGAGAAGGCGGGATGCCATGTGATCTATGGCCTGGTGGGGCTGAAAACCCACAGCAAGATCACTTTGGTGGTGCGCCGGGAGGAGGACGGCATCCGGCGGTATGTGCATCTGGGCACGGGCAATTATAATGATGCCACTGCCAGGCTGTACACGGATGTGGGGCTGCTCACCTGCAGCGAAATGATCGGGGAGGACGCCACGGCGGTGTTCAATATGCTCAGCGGCTACTCGGAGCCTTTGGGCTGGAACAAGCTGTCCCTGGCCCCCCTGTGGCTGAAGGACAGATTCCTGTATCTGATCGGAAGAGAGACGGATTATGCCCGGGCGGGCAAGGAGGCCCATATCATCGCCAAGATGAACTCCCTGTGTGACAGGGACGTGATTGCCGCCCTGTATGAAGCCAGCTGCGCGGGCGTCAAAATTGATCTGATTGTCAGGGGGATCTGCTGCCTGCAGACCGGGATTGCAGGTGTCAGCGAGAACATCACAGTGCGGTCCATCGTAGGCAATTTCCTGGAACACAGCCGGATTTTCTATTTCCTGAACGGGGAGAATGAGGAGATCTACTGTGGCAGCGCAGACTGGATGCCCCGGAACCTGGAGCGGCGGGTGGAGATATTGTTCCCTGTGGAGGAGCCGAAGCTGAAAGAGAAGCTGCTGGATATCCTGAACGCCCAGCTTCGGGACAATGTGAAGGCCCATATATTACAGCCGGGCGGTGCCTATACAAAAGTGGATAAGAGGGGAAAGGAGCGCTTCAACTCCCAGGAATATTTTTGCAGGGAGGCTCAGCGGGAGGCCAGAGAAGCGGCCCGGGAGACGGGGAGCGGGAGCCGGAGGTTCGTGCCGGAGGTCCGTCGCTGAGAAGGAAAAGAGGTAAAAAAATCGGGCAGCAGCGTGGGCCGTGCCCGCGCTGTATTCATTTTACCACAAAGTGCTGGGGTTTATGGGGCTTGCAGGAATGGGAAAACCTTAACGTTTGTTAGTAAATATACCGGTGGACAGGGGTATTTTTATGAATATTTAATAATATTTTATCAAAATAGGGATTGACAAAGCATATTATATGTCGTATAGTATGTTCAACATCAATACTATATGGCATATAATATTATACAGATGTATGGTAGTTAAAAATACAGGAAGGGAATACATGAAGCTTATATTGGCATCAGGGTCTCCCAGACGGCGGGAGCTTCTGGCGGGACTGGGGCTGGATTATACGGTGCTGGCCAGCGGCGTGGAGGAACATGTCACGGAAAAGGAACCTGCCAAAGTGGTAGAGGAGTTGTCGACTCAGAAAGCCGGAGACGTGCTGCGTACACTCCTCTTGGCAGCTTCCCCGCAGGGGGCAGGCACGCAGGGAATCACTACAGAAAGCGGCCGGCAGGGAGAACGGCTTTGGGATGGCAGGGAGGAACTTCTGGTCATCGGGGCGGACACGATCGTAGCGGCGGACGGGCAGATCCTGGGGAAGCCCGCCGACGTGAAGGATGCCACAGAGATGCTGGGGCGGCTGTCCGGCAGGCAGCACCAGGTATACACCGGTGTGACACTGTATCACCACAGCCGGGGAGAGACGCGCCGCCATACGTTTCACGAATGTACCCAGGTGTGGTTTTACCCTATGACAGAGGAGGAAATCAGCTGGTATATCTCCACAGGAGAGCCCATGGATAAGGCGGGAGCCTATGGCATCCAGGGATTGGGCAGCCGTTTCGTGAAGGCAATAGAAGGGGACTACAGCAATGTGGTGGGCCTGCCCGTTGCCAGATTGTATCAGGAACTAAAGGCCATGCGGGAAGGAAAATCCAACCGCCCGGGCGTATAATCCCTGGTAAGATTTCCCGATAAATACTTGACGGTGGGCATCAAAGGCGATATGATAAGGGCAAGAAGCAAACTTCTTTTATACTCACGTTGATCAATAGGAGGATTTATTTATGCATGAGTTTGATGATGCGGTGTTACAGTGCTTCCTGGATAATCAGCTGCAGTTGTTCCCTGAGAAGGTGGCGGATAGCCTGGAAGAGGCCGAGGGGTTCCTGGAGGAATGCATGGCTGTCGTAGTGGACAGCAAGGAAGACGTATTGAATTTCTTTGAAGAGGAGGGGCTTGATCTGGAGGGCGCCGACGAGGACGAGATTCTGGAGGCAGATGAAGTGTTCGATATTGGCGACGGCAGATACCTGATTATAGAGGGCTAGAACCTCAAAACAGCATCTGCGGGTCAGATGCGGAACTCAAAAACAGTATCCGAACGAAGAGTGTCCGGAAAAACTCTGGCGGTATAATAACAGAAAGTGTTCTGCCGGATGCGACACTGTCCGAACTGATACGGGACTCAGATTAGGAGGAGAAAGGTATGGATTTTTTTAACAAAGTGAGCAGCACGATCAGCAGCAAGGGCAAGGACGTGACCAAGAGAGCGAAGGAGATCGCCGAGATCGCCAAGCTGACGGGCCAGATCGCCGAGAAAGAGGAATCGGTGAAGGGCGCTTACATTGAACTGGGCAAGTATGTGTACGAGAGCCAGAAGGAAGATGCTCCGGAGGAAGTGGCGGAGAAGTTTGCCGTGATTGATGCCGCAGTGGAGGAGATCGAGCATCTGAAGAGAGAGGTTCGCAAGCTGAAGGGCAAGCAGGAGTGCCCGGACTGCGGCAAGGAGGTAAGCTATTCAGCCGCATTCTGTTCTTTCTGTGGTGCCAAGCTGCCTGAACCTGATCCCGAAGAGGTAGTGGAAGAAGGCGAGGTTACAGAAGTAACAGAGGAATCCGCTGAAGCTGCCGGACCTGCGGAGCCTGTGGAGGCAGCAGAGCCTGCGGAGGAGCCCAAGACAGAGGAGATCTAGGATAAGGCCGATTTAGCGGTGCAGAGAGAATGCGCAGTGAAAAGGCCAAAGTACCGGCCAGGGATTTGAATAAAACGGCATCTGCCCCAAGCCGCATTGTGATGGATAGGGCAGATGCTGTATACAGGGTTTGGGGCTAATGCTCCCCATACCGATTAACGCAGTACCGCAAGCCCCTGCTTGCGAGATGCGGGAAAGAGGAAAGCCCCTATGCTATACATTCAAATCCTGCTTTACGCAATAACAGAGGCGCAGCCTGCGTTATCTGGGAACAGGGAAAGTTGGAAAGAGGAACTTGCCAATGTGTTATACAGTTGGGCAGGTTCTTTTTTTCGTAGTTTATTCATGTTGCCTCCAGCAGAGCGATGCCCTCATAGGGAGGTTCACTCACAGGAGCCGCGCTGCCATGAGGCCATGGCGGCATCATGGGCCTGGCGGATGCTCTTCAGCACTTCATCCGGCACATAAAGCCGGCCATAGCCCGTTCCCAGATCCAGTCCGGGCTTGTTGTCCCCATGGAAATCCGAGCCGCCGCTGATCAGTAAGTCATATTTTTTTGCCAGGCTGCGGATCTGGCGTTCCTCGCAGGCGTGATAGGTGCTGTATAGGGCTTCAATGCCCATAAGGCCCGCTTCCTTCAACTCGCCCACCAGGGTGTCCAGCCTGACATCACTCATATGGTAGAGGATGGGATGGGCCAGGATGGGGATGCCGCCGGCCTCCAGGATCAGAGCCACAGCCTGGGCAGGTGTGACCTTTTCCCGCGGCACATAGCAGGGGCAGTGATCTCCCACATAGCGGTCAAAAGCCTCTGCCATGCTTTTAATATAGCCATGCTCCAACATGTATTTGGCATAGTGCGCCCTGGTGATTACCGAGTTCGGGAAGGTCTCCAGCAGCTTCTCATAGGAGATAGCGATGCCCGCCTTCTGCAAAAGGGCGCACATCTTATGATTGCGGTCCTCACGGGAAGCCACAAAGCGGCGCAGGTACTCCTGAAAGCGGACATTGCGGTAGTCGATATATAATCCCACAATATGCACATCCCCTCCCTGGTATTCGCTGGAAAGCTCAATGCCGGGAATCACCTCTGGGACAGGGGGGGCAGGGGAGATGCCACTTTTAATCAAGCCCGCTGCCTGATCAAGCCGGGCGGCTTTAAGGGAAAGGGGATCAGGGGCAGCAATCTCTGTGGCTTGTTGGCGCAGCAGCGCGGCATAGCGAATAGCCTCCTCCAGGCCATCCACAGTGTCATGGTCTGTCAGCGCAAAGGCAGTCAGGCCCTTTTCTCGGGCATAATCCACCAGCTGGGTGGGAGTATAGGTTCCGTCGGAACGGGTGGAATGTACATGTAAATCAACCATGACTTTGCTCCTTTATTATAGTATGTTCTGCTATCGCCTTACAAATACGATTCCCACTCAACTTCGGGAGAGGCAATGCGGCATGCCGTGTACAGTGCCATTGCCGGGTGATCCCTGTTATAACTATAGTCTCTCGGACTCTGTTGGCGGAAAATGGCGGCTTTTGATTCGTATTATCCGTTAAAAGCGGGGGAATCCATAAGACCAGAATCTCTAAGACCCATGAAATAGGGCTTAGAGATTCCGAGAGTCTATTAACTGCCAAAAGGGGGCTGTGAAGAAAGTCGGAGCTTCCTGCCCAGAAACAACGATTACCGCAGAAAATCGCTGTTCTCCGAAACCCAGGTAAGACTTTTTCACAGCCCCTTTTCATACTCACAAGCGGTTAGGTTTTCCTTCCTGCACGGCATATGCCGCCTGATTATGCAGCATATGCGGTGCAGGAATTGGAAAATCTTAGCGCTTGTGAGTATATATGCAGGTCAGTCCGAAACCAAACCTGCATGATTCTTTCCTCCGCCCGCATATCACAAACCATATCTGTGATCCTGCACAAACGGGTGTCAGGCGGGAATGGGAAAGTGTGCTTTTATTCTTCGTCTCCCTCACGGTGGGCCGTGAAGACGGTGCGCTTTCTGGCCATCTCATCGCTGGCCAGGTAGTCGTCGTAGGTAGTGATCTTGTCAATCAGCTGGCCGCCGGGCAGGATCTCCATGATCCGGTTGGCGGTGGTTTGTACGAACTGATGGTCATGGCAGGAGAACAGCACCACGCCGGGGAACTTGATCACGCCGTTGTTCAAAGCGGTGATGGATTCCATGTCCAGGTGGTTGGTGGGCTCGTCAAAGATCAGACAGTTGGCGCCGCTGATCATCATTTTGGACAGAAGGCAGCGCACCTTCTCGCCGCCGGAGAGTACCCGGACCTTTTTCACGCCGTCCTCGCCGGCGAAGAGCATACGGCCCAAAAAGCCCCTTACATAGGTCACATCCTTCACCGGGGAGTAGCCGGTGAGCCAGTCCGCAATGGTCAGATCGTTGTCAAATTCCTCCGTATTGTCCTTGGGAAAATAAGCCTGGGAGGTGGTAACGCCCCATTTGTAGCTGCCTTCGTCCGGCTCCATCTCCCCGGCCAGAATCTGGAACAGGGTGGTCTTGGCGATCTCGTTGCCGCCCACAAAGGCAATCTTATCCTCATGGCCTACGATGAAGGAGATATCGTCCAGTATTTTTTCCCCGTTGATGGTCTTGGACAGATGTTCCACACTGAGTACCTCGTTGCCGATCTCGCGGTCAGGGCGGAAATCAATATAAGGGTATTTTCTGCTGGAAGGCTTGATTTCATCCAGTTCGATTTTCTCCAGGGCCCTCTTGCGGGAGGTAGCCTGCTTGGATTTGCTGGCGTTGGCGGAGAAGCGGGAGATAAATTCCTGCAGTTCCTTGATTTTCTCCTCCTTCTTTTTGTTGGCTTCCTTCATCTGTTTGATCAGCAGTTGGCTGGACTCATACCAGAAATCGTAGTTGCCGGCATACAGCTGGATCTTGCCGTAGTCAATATCGGCGGTGTGGGTGCAGACCTTATTCAGGAAATAGCGGTCATGGGATACCACGATAACAGTGTTTTCAAAATTGATCAAAAATTCCTCCAGCCAGGCGATGGCGTCCAGATCCAGATGGTTTGTAGGCTCATCCAGCAGCAGGATATCCGGGTTGCCGAAGAGTGCTTTGGCCAGCAGCACCTTGACTTTGACATTGCTCTCCAAATCCTTCATCAGGGAGTAGTGATGCTCGGTGTCAATGCCCAGGCCGTTTAACAGCATGGCGGCATTGGACTCCGCCTCCCAGCCGTCCATCTCCGCGAACTCCGCCTCCAGTTCGCTGGCGCGGATGCCGTCCTCGTCGGAGAAATCTTCCTTGGCATAGATGGCGTCCTTCTCCTTCATAATCTGGTACAGACGTTCGTTGCCCATGATGACAGTATCCATAACCACATACTCGTCATATTTGAAATGATCCTGTTCCAGCACGGAAAGGCGCTGGCCGGGGGAGGTGACAACATCCCCATTGGTGGTTTCCAGGGTGCCGGAGAGGATTTTCAAAAAAGTGGACTTCCCGGCACCGTTGGCACCGATGAGACCATAGCAGTTCCCCTCCGTGAACTTGATGTTCACGTCTTCAAACAGGGCCTTTTTGCCCACACGGTAGGTTACATTGTTTGCACTGATCATAATCTTAACCTTTCTTAAATATAGAGTTTCGCATACACATGCGCAATCCCGGCTTCGGCGGAAGCAGTCCCGCCAAAGCGCAGCCGGTACTTGTCCCGGAGACTGTACGCGCGTATGTTGATTAGGCTTCCGCGGATTTCCAGCCGACACACGGTCCGGCGGTGAATGCCCGGCCGCTTTGGGCGTTCAGGCATTCATCGGTGTGCTGCCTGGGAATCCGCTGATTTGGAAGAGTTCCGCCGGCTCCCCGGCCAGTACCCATACCCGGCGGAACCTTCTCTGTCCAAAGTGCAGTCTGGGAATGCCCCCACATCTGCGCGAAGGATCGACCGGGTAGGCGGTGCCTGTGTTCTTCCATGCACGCATACCTGTGCGCGGCGCTGTCCTCCGGCCCAGGGTTACGATTCTGACGGGCGTTTTCCATGCCTGCACACCTGTGCGCGGCACAGTCCTCCGGCCCAGGGTTACGATTCTGACGGGCGTTTTCCATGCCTGCACACTTGTGCGCGGCACAGTCCTCCGGCCCAGGGTTACGATTCTGACGGGCGTGTTTCATGCCTGCATACCTGTGCGCGGCACAGTCCTCCGGCCCAGGGTCACGATTCTGACGGGCGTTTTCCATGCCTGCATACCTGTGCGCGGCACAGTCCGGGAATCAGTCGTATGAATGCCCCATAGCTGCACTTCTTCCTATTTTACTGAATTTCCCGGAAAATGCAAGTATTTATCCCGTTTTTTTACCGGCAGGAGGCAGAATAGAATTGTAAATGCTTACATTTTTGTATAATTTTACCAAAGCAGGAAATGATAAAAGAGGGCATTTTAAGTACAATAGACGAAAGTGATTAGCAGAAAAAAGAATTATTTTAAAGTCCTTGATATTTTTTTGTCAAATTGATAGAATGGAAATTACGTAATCAATTAATCTTTTAGAAAAGGGAGAAAGACAAACATGAAGAAATGGGTTTATTCGTTTGCGGAAGGCGATATGAGCATGCGGAATCTTCTCGGTGGCAAGGGCGCTAACCTGGCTGAGATGACAAGCATCGGTCTTCCCGTTCCGCAGGGCTTCACGATCACGACAGAGGCTTGTACACAATACTATGAGGATGGACGCAAGATCAACGATGAGATTATGGCCCAGGCCATGGACGGCGTTGCGGAGATGGAGAAGATCAATGGCAAGAAGTTCGGCGATCTGAAGAATCCCCTGCTGGTTTCCGTCCGTTCCGGCGCAAGGGCATCCATGCCCGGTATGATGGATACCATTCTGAACCTGGGCTTAAATGACGAGGTGGTTGCGGCCATGATCGCAGGCAACCCCGATCCTGCGTTTGAGCGCTTTGTATACGATTCTTACAGACGCTTCATCCAGATGTTCTCCGACGTGGTAATGGAGGTTGGCAAGAAGTACTTTGAGCAGCTGATCGACAAGATGAAAGAGGAAAAGGGCGTCCAGTACGATGTGGATCTGACCGCCGCCGATTTAAAGACCCTGGCGGAGCAGTTTAAGTCCGAGTATAAGAACCAGTTGGGCAAGGATTTCCCTTCCGATCCCGTAGAGCAGCTGAAGCTGGCTATCGAGGCTGTGTTCCGCTCCTGGGACAACCCCCGCGCCAATGTATACCGTCGTGACAACGATATCCCTTACTCCTGGGGTACCGCAGTAAACGTAATGCCCATGGTATTCGGCAACTTAAACGACCAGTCCGGAACAGGCGTTGCTTTCACCCGTGACCCGGCCACCGGCGAGAAGAAGCTGATGGGCGAGTTCCTGAAGAACGCACAGGGCGAGGACGTGGTTGCAGGTGTCCGTACCCCCATGCCCATCGCACAGATGGAGCAGGAGTTCCCCGAGGCATACGCAGAGTTCATCAAGGTATGTGAGATTTTGGAGAACCACTACCATGACATGCAGGATATGGAGTTCACCGTTGAGAACAAGAAGCTGTACATGCTGCAGTGCCGTAACGGTAAGAGAACTGCCCAGGCGGCTCTGCAGATCGCATGCGACCTGGTAGACGAGGGCCACAAGACCGAGGCGGAGGCCGTGGCGATGATCGATCCCCGTAACCTGGACACGCTGCTGCATCCCCAGTTTGACGCTGCCGCACTTAAGGCTGCAACCCCTCTGGGCAAGGGCCTGGGTGCTTCTCCCGGCGCTGCCTGCGGCAAGGTGGTATTTACCGCCGAGGACGCTGAAGCTTGGAACGCAAGAGGTGAGAAGGTGGTTCTGGTTCGTCTGGAGACCTCTCCCGAGGATATCACCGGCATGAAGGCTTCCCAAGGTATCCTGACGGTTCGTGGCGGTATGACCTCCCATGCAGCCGTGGTTGCCCGTGGTATGGGTACCTGCTGCGTATCCGGCTGTGGCGACATCGCTATGGACGAGGAGAATAAGAAGTTTACTCTGGCTGGACAGGAGTTCCATGAGGGAGATTACATCTCCATCGACGGCACCACAGGCAATATCTATGCAGGCCAGATTGCAACCGTAGACGCCACCATCGCAGGTACTTTCGGTCGTGTTATGGCATGGGCCGACAAGTACAGGACCCTGAAAGTCCGCACCAACGCTGACACTCCCGCAGATGCCAGGAAGGCTCGTGAACTGGGTGCCGAGGGCATCGGTCTGTGCCGTACGGAGCATATGTTCTTTGAGGAGGACAGAATTGCTGCCTTCCGTGAGATGATCTGTGCCGACACTGTGGAGGAGAGAGAAGCAGCACTGGAGAAGATCCTGCCTTATCAGCAGGGCGACTTCGAGGCGTTATACGAGGCGCTGGAGGGCAATCCGGTTACCATCCGTTTCCTGGATCCGCCGCTGCATGAGTTCGTTCCCACCGAGGAAGCCGACATCGAGAAGCTGGCCAACGCACAGGGCAAGTCCGTGGAGTATATCAAGAACCTCATCGCTTCCCTGCATGAGTTCAACCCCATGATGGGCCACAGAGGCTGCCGTCTGGCTGTAACCTATCCTGAGATCGCCAGGATGCAGACAAAGGCTGTTATCCGTGCGGCAATCAATGTGAAGAAGGCTCATCCCGACTGGAATGTAAAGCCCGAGATCATGATTCCTCTGATCTGCGAGGTGAAGGAGCTTAAGTTTGTCAAGAAGGTAGTGGTTGACACCGCTGACGCTGAGATCGCAGCAGCCGGCATAGCATTGGAGTACGAAGTGGGTACCATGATCGAGATCCCCCGCGCGGCCCTGACCGCTGACGAGATCGCAAAGGAGGCCGATTTCTTCTGCTTCGGCACCAACGATCTGACCCAGATGACCTTCGGTTTTTCCCGTGACGATGCAGGTAAGTTCCTAAACGCTTACTATGACACCAAGATCCTGGAGAACGATCCCTTCGCAAAGCTGGATCAGACCGGCGTAGGCAAGCTGATGGAGATGTCCATCAAGCTGGGCAAGCCCGTGAATCCCAAGCTGCATGTAGGCATCTGCGGCGAACACGGCGGAGACCCTTCTTCTGTTGAGTTCTGCCATAAGATCGGCTTGGACTATGTGTCCTGCTCACCGTTCCGTGTGCCTATCGCAAGATTGGCGGCTGCACAGGCGGCTATTCAGAAATAATGCCATAGGAATTTTGAACGATTTGGCGAAAGTATAGAGAAATGGCTTGAAAAGGCTGAAAGCAAGGCTTTCAGTTAGGGATTTCGAGCGTAGAGGGGTTCACTTGAATGGTTGGTGAACCTCTTTTTTTGGGTTTTTGATGCCGCTGATAGAGGGGCGATTGGGAATTGAGGGATACGATTTGGCAAAACTTCCGATTTTTGCCAAAAAGTTTAGTTTTGCCAAATTGTATGGGTTTTGCAGATTGTTTATAGTTTCGCTAAAAGGTATGCGAAATTTGTAATTTATGGTATTATTAATAAAAATGAGTTGATTTATTGTAGCTTGTTATGTGATTAATCAAATGGAGCTGTGACTAATATCTTGCAGCTTGCTACGAGAAAATTTATTAACTACAGAAAGAAGGGAAGATAATTGCTGTTTTTAATGTACTTAATGTAGGACAAGGTGATAGTATAATAGTGAAGCCACCTTGTGGCTGTACTTTTGAGGAAGAAACAATTTTTATTGATCTTGGACCTGGAAAATGCGATGTGACAAAAAATATCGCAGAGGATGAGATTGCTCATATTTTCCTTACACATCATGATAACGATCATTTAGAAGGGCTTCGCTTTTTTATTGGAAAGATGAGTCAAGTAAGGGAAATTACGGTTCCATTATATCAAAATGAAATTACTTTAATAGCCAGAGCAATTTTAAATCTGAAGGGGATTGGGAAGTCAACTGATTGTAATGAATTTACGAAAGCACTAATTGAAATCGTGAATAATCAAGTTTTTATAAAAACAATTGTGGAAGGTAAAAGGGGGGAATGTCCTAAATTATCGTTTGCATATGAAGGCAAGTATTTTTGCCATCATATTGAATGCTTAAACCCTCCGTTGATTATAGATTCATATGATTGGATTCATGAAGTAGGGGAAAGAGATTTAATTCAGTTAATGAGTGATGTGTTTACTAAAGAGTTTGTTCGAGAAATGGAAATATATATTCGTTCAAATAGCACAAGATATAGTAATATAGTGGATTCGCAAGAGTTTAACCGTTTTTGGCTATATGGTGAAAATGATAGAGGAAGAGAAACAAGTGATGCTAAATGTAATTATGTATTGAATTTTATGATGCAAAATAGAGAATTGTTTAAGAAGTTTAATGAGAAAAGTACTAGGGATAATTTAAAAGAAATATATAAAAATTATGTAAAATGTACACATGATGTTTGTATGGTACTTAAAACATTTTTTGAAGATAAGAAAATGTTGCTTACAGGTGATGCTAGCAAAAAAGTATTTAAGCGATTGATTAGGGAAGGAAAAGATATATCAGCAACATATTTGAAAATGCCCCATCATGGAAGTAAGCATAATATGAACAAGAAAATCTTGAGTGAAATTAGTCCGGAAGTGGCAATTATATCACATGATAATGGACATTTTGGATCGGCTAAAGATACTCATCCTAACCAAGAAATTTTAGAACTTTTACAAAATGAGAAAATTAAAATTCTTTTAACAAATGATGTAAAAAAAGGAGATGTGATTATTATGAAAAAAGACAACCATGATAAAGATTACTATGTAAATATTTTATAATTTTTCTCAATAACAAATGGATGTAAGATATAATGCTAATACAAAAGACCAAGAGCAATAACTCTGTCACCCAAGGGTGTCTCAGTTTTCGGTGGATAAAGTTGCGGAAACCTCACAAAGCCCGTAAATACGGCATTCTTGGCAGTACATAGGTCTGAAATTTACATTTTTATCTTGTGTTTTTAGGGGCAATTTTACATTCGGGAGTGGGTGAACTTTTGTTCTGGGATTCTTTTGCCAAAACGTATAAATCTTTTGGCGAAAGTCGGATACAATTTGGCGAAAGTGAAACCTTTTGGCAAAACCTCATACGATTTGGCAAAAGTGATACTATTTGGCAAAACCCCCATACAATCAGGCAAAACCCTATACAATTTGGCAAAAGCCTGTAGTTTCGCCAAATTGTATGGGGTTTCGCAAAATAGTGTATGGGTATAGCGATAAAAATATAATGGGAAAATGATAAGGGCTGTGTAGGATCTTTTTTTGGTTGTTTTGTTCTTTTCATTCCCGGAAAATAGTCGTTTCGTGCAATCCAATAAAGTACGGGAAATGCGGCGGTCTGTCGTTTTTGCAGGCAAGCCTGCCTCTATGCTATTTTTCATAGGGATTCTGGTAATCCGGGCAGAGGTATGTTTCGCTCCACGCCATCATGGTCTGCAGGACAGGGATGAAGCTCTTCCCAAACTCAGTAAGTGAGTATTCCACTTTCGGAGGGATTTCCTTGTAAATCTCCCGGTGGAGGAACCCGTCACTTTCCAGTTCCCGGAGCTGCTTTGTCAGCGTGGACTGCGTGATACCGTCAAGGCGGCGCATCAGTTCACCGAACCGCTGGACTTTGTAAAAGGACACATACCATAAGATCAGGATTTTCCATTTGCCTCCGATCACGCACTGGAGCCTGCCCATAGGGACGCAGCGGGCAATGGTTTCCTCATTGTTGAATTTATTCTCAGCCATTTCATTCCACCTCTTTCCCCACCAGTATATTCCTGCAGTGGGAAAAAATCAAGATACGGTCATTTTTAATAGATAGTATGAAAAAGTGTACTACCGACTAAAAAAGACAGTACTTGATTTCATGGAGTTTTAGAGGTAATTTAGTGCAAAAGAGGAAAGACACGAGGAGGAATGAAAGATGCACTATACAGGAACCATATGGAGGCCGCCCTATGAGGCATCTTCCCTGTTATTGGAAGTTACCGCAGGCTGTACGCACCACAGATGCAAATTCTGTACGCTTTATGCAGACCTGCCGTTCCAGTTCAGGATGTCACCGATGGAAGATATAGAGGCAGACCTAAAAGAGGCACAGAAGATGTACCGCCGATTTATGGGAAGAAAGGTGTCCCGGACCTTCCTGACAGGGGCGAACCCGTTCGTGCTGAAATATGACAGGCTGATGGAGATTGCGGAAATGGTACACAAATACTTTCCGGGAATGGAAACCATCGGCAGTTTTGCCAGGGTGACGGATGTTACTCTGAAAACGGATGAGGAACTGGCCGCCCTGCACGGGGCAGGTTATGACGGACTGACAATCGGCATCGAGACGGTGGATGACGAGGCGCTGCGGTTCATGGATAAAGGATACCTTGCGGCAGATATTCTGGAGCAGTGCGGACGTTTGGATAAAGTCGGCATCCGCTACAGCTTTTTCTATCTGACGGGCATATCCGGCGCAGGGCGCGGGGAGGGCGGGGCCAGAGCCACCGCCGCTGTATGCAATAAACTTCATCCTTTGCTGGTCGGCGCAAATATGCTGACGATATATCCGATTCAGGGCTTTATCAGGAAATCCGGCGTGGGAACTGGAA
>CAMWSA010000037.1 GCA_947176785.1 uncultured Lachnospiraceae bacterium | reverse complement strand
ATCAGACCGCGGTTCTGAAGATCCGTACCACCAAAGAGTTCGGGGAGTCCACCGTGTCGAAAATCCTGGAGCTTGTGGAGGAGTCCAGTTCCCGCAAGTCCCGCTCAGAAAACTTCATCTCTCGCTTTGCCAGGGTTTATACCCCTGCCGTATGTATCGCCGCCCTGCTGCTGGCGGTGCTGCCTCCGGTTTTCAATTTGATTATGGGCCGCTCTGCGGGCTGGGAGAACTGGATATACAGCGCCCTGACTTTCCTGGTAATCAGCTGTCCCTGCGCGCTGGTGGTCAGCGTGCCTTTGAGCTTTTTCGCCGGTATCGGCGGTGCCAGCAAGGAGGGGATCCTGATCAAGGGTTCCAACTATATGGAAATCCTGTCCCAGGCCAGGGTGGTGGTCTTTGACAAGACCGGTACTCTGACCCAGGGCGTATTTGAGGTCAGCGGTATCCACCACAATGAGATGGAAAAAGACAAACTGCTGGAATACGCCGCCCTGGCGGAATGTTCCTCCTCCCACCCCATCAGCAGGAGCTTACAGCGGGCCTACGGCAAAGAGATCGACCGCAGCCGTGTGACAGATATCCGGGAGATCAGCGGCCAGGGGCTGGTGGCAAAGGTGGATGGCACAGAGGTTGCCGTAGGCAACGACAAGCTGATGAAGCAGATGGATATGGCCTATGCGGACTGCCACAGCCTGGGAACCATCATCCACATTGCCGTGGACGGCAGTTATGCCGGTCATATCGTGATCTCCGACATCGAAAAGCCGGGGGCCAGAACAGCCATTGCCGCCCTGAAAAAAGCGGGTGTGAACAGGACAGTCATGCTCACCGGAGACACAAAAGCCGTAGCCGAGAAAGTGGCCGCAGATCTGGGGGTGGACGAGGTACACAGCGAACTGCTGCCCGGCGATAAGGTAGATCAAGTGGAAAAACTGCTGGCAGAGAAATCTCCTAAAGCAAAACTGGCTTTCGTGGGCGACGGAATCAATGATGCGCCGGTACTGGGCCGGGCGGATATCGGCATCGCCATGGGAGCCATGGGTTCCGATGCAGCCATCGAAGCCGCGGACGTGGTGCTGATGGACGACGATCCCATGAAGATTGCCAAGGGCATCAAGATTTCCCGGAAATGCCTTTCCATCGTCTACCAGAATATCACCTTTGCCCTGGCGGTAAAGTTTATCTGCCTCCTGCTGGGGGCCGTGGGATACGCCAACATGTGGCTGGCAATTTTTGCCGATGTGGGTGTCACCGTGATCGCCGTGTTAAATGCAATCCGCGCCCTGCGGGTACACAAGCTGTAAACCGTGGTTGAACCGTATATAAATTTTATCTGTGCTCCTGATCAGCAGATAGACCGGAAATGTACGGGAGTCTATGATGACTGGTGGATTGACCTTAAGGATTTGGACACTTAAGCGCAAAGTGGCAAAATTTTGATGTTATACTCACGAGCAGTTAGATTTTCCTTCCTGTCCAGCGCATGGTGTCTGATTACGCGACATGTGCCGGGCAGGAACGGGATAATCTTAGCGCTCGTCAGTATAGTTCCGGTTTATCCGGGTTAGGGCAATAATGAATATCCCCGTCAGTGCCGGATCTTTCGGCCTCACCAATTACCTAACCTGAATAAACCAGAACCAACACCAAAATTTTGCCACTTTGCGCAAGAACTTGTTGTTAAGTGCCTAATATGCCCTGGCCGGCAAAACATCCGCAGCTTCCTCCGCAGGGAAAACGCCTTCTTCCATATATTGAATTTCTTCCACTGTTTCACCTTTTTCCATTTTCCGGATCAGTTCGGCCACAAAGGGGCCCTCCAGGGGGTTACACTCTATATCCACATTGATATCGCCGTCGATCATGGCCTGAAATCCGGCGGCTGTGGCATCAAAAGAGATGATGATGATATCGCCCTTTGGCCCGCATGTCCTGCCGGCCTCCTTGATAGCCTCCACCGCGCCGAATGCCTCGTCGTCATTCTGGCAGACTGCCACATCAATATCGTCATACTTGTCCAGGTATGCTTTCATAACCGCATAGCCGCCGTCCTTCGAGAAATCTCCGGTCTGCCTGTCCACCAGATTCCAATTACCCTGGGCTTTTGCTATTTCCTCAAAGCCCTCTGTCCTTCCGGTGGTAGCGGATGCGCCGTCGGAACCAAGGATTGTCAATATATTGACATCTTCGGATTCCCGCCCGTTCTCTCTCAGATATGCGGCCAGCCACTGTGCCGCGTCCCTGCCTTCCCGGGCAAAATCGGAGCCTACCCAGCAGGCATACAGAGAAGCGTCCGCACTGATATTCCGATCCACAATAATGACCGGAATCCCGGCATCCTGCGCTTTCCTTAACGCATCCTCATAACCGTCCTCCACGATCGGATCTAAGATTATATACCGGACACCCTCCTCAACAAATCTCTCCAATGCCTGCAGCTGTGTCTTTTGGTTATTGTTGCAGTCCACAAAATCAAACAGATATCCGTTTTCCTCCGTGAAGGTTTCCTTCATGGACTGTGTCTGCGCCAGCCTCCACCCGGATTCCGCGCCCACCTGCGCAAATCCCACACGAATCAAACCGGATGGATCACTTCCATCCTCTGTACCTGCGGTCTCCTGCTCTCCTGCGGTTGCTGCTCCGTTTCCGTCGGATGTCCTGCCGGCAGGGGATGCAGCCGTCGTCCTCGTACCTGTGGACGAGCCTTCATTTTGTATAATCGCATCTCCATAGGGCGTCAGCACTATCATATCATCGTTGCCGCAGCCGGATGCAAACATGCACATCATAGCCAAAACTGCCACCCATATTCTTCTCTTTATCATTCCGCTGTCTCCCTGTTATATGATAAACTTGTTCACTTCGCGTTCCAGATTATCCGTTGCCATCAGATTGCTCTCCGACTGTTCCTTGTTCTCGTACAGGTCGCCGGACAATTTATTCGCATTGTCTGTTATACTCTCAATACTTCTGTTGCTTTCCTCCACCGCCAGAAGGATTCCCGACATGGACTGCCGTATGGTCTCAAGCTCCTGCACCATATAGTTTGCCTGTCCCATGAAATCAAGCATGACATCGTAAAATCTCTTAGCGTCACTGCTGTACTGGCCGCCTGTGTCTATCAGCTGCCCATATCCGTATAATGTCTGGTCGTTTAAAAATGCCAGCATATGCTTGGATTCTTCCGCCAGGGAACGCACGGTTGTAAGGATCACCTGGCTGATCGCCTGAATTTCCTCCGCGCTCTCTGTTGTATTTTTGGAGAGCTTACCTATTTCGCCGGCAACAACGGCAAAGCCTCGTCCTGCCTCTCCGGCCCTTGCCGCTTCAATGCTGGCGTTTAAGGCCAGCATTTCCGTCTGGGATGAAATGTCCAGAATCTTCTCTGTCAATGCACTGATATTTTCTACCTGTCTGGACTCCTCCAGTTTTTCTTTGAGGGAATTTTCTATCCGCACCGCCATCTGCCGGACTTCCACCGTTTTGGCCCGTGTTTCCGCCACCAGGCCAGAAGCCTTCCTGTCAATCTCCGATGCCCATTTTGTGCCGCCGTCCACCTGATCATTCATCTTATTGACATAGTCGTTAATCCGCCCTATGGCTGCATCTACTTCCTGTATGCTTGCAGTAGTCTCCTCCATAGCCGCACTCATTTGCAGGATATTATCGGTAATGACCTGAATCTGATCATTGGAGCGCTCCGCACTCTCACTGCTCAGATGCAGATACTGGTTTAACTGTCTGGTATTTATGGAGATATTGGAAATCACTGTCCGTATGTAGTCCAGAAGCGAATTGATATTGCCGGCAATCGCTCCCACCTCATCCGCCGAGGTCACATTGATCTTCTGTGTCAGATCGCCGTCCGCTTCCACAATGTCTTTTATTTTCTTATTCACCCGTTTCACACTGTTTAATATGCTGCCGATTATAAGCATGATCACAAGGGAACAAACCACTACCAATGCCACTGCAATGACAATGACTTTGATGATAGTATCTGAAATAGCTCTCTCCAGCGCTGAAGCATCATATTCAATAAACACGGCTCCCGTCATCTCACCGGACCTGTTCGCCACCGGAGCAACCGCCAGAATGACGCTACCCGTATTTTCCTGACGAATGGACTTATAGGCAAAGGGAACGTCATTGTTCATTGCCACCAGGGCATTTAACTCCACAAAATCATCCACGGCCGTTCCCGTAGCCACTCCGTCGCTCTCATCACTCATTATGTCAATCAGATAACAGAGCCGTCCGTCCCCGTCATATCCCACGGCATATATGCGGTTGACATTGATACTGTCAACAATTGATTCGATGGAATTATATACAAGCGTATAACTTGTAGACTCCGCCCCGTCCATGCCCAGGTTCTTCATGGTACTGCCGTCAATCCGGGCCTCCGCCAGAGTCACAATTGTAAGCGCACCCTGTGCCGCCGTCTCAATACATTGTTCCTCAAATTCATTGAGTACCAGCGCGCTTAAGAGTGCCGCAATAACAATATTAACGACTATTACCGGAAACAATATCTTAAACCTCATACCCAAAATGAATCCGCCGGTCTTAACACTATGCTTTTCCTTTGTTTTCATTGCCAGCTTTCCCCCCGTCTGTCAATGCTTACAGCCATTCTCATACATGCATCTGTCCTTATTCTAGCGTACTTTTCCGGAAAATACAATGTTTATATCACATCTTCTTCCGCCGCTCTTCATCACAGATAATCCACTCGTCCAACGTCAACGGCTCATAGTCGGAATACATGCAAAAACAGTTGATCATATTACAGGGAATGGGCCTTTCATTGCCCTGGGCGTCCCTTGTGACCGTGGCTCTGGTTATCTCCTGGAATTGCTCAACAAGCCGCTGGTCCCGGGTGTCATGGACATGGCCATAGAGCATATAGGTTCTGGGATTGCCGTTCTCGTCCAGGCGGTACTGCCCATTGTAGCATATAATGGGGTAATGGCAAAGTATCACTTTACGCTTGTTGTCATACAACTCCTCATAGGGTTTTACCCATTCAAAGCGTCTCATATCCATGGTAGTCTTGGTTGCGAAACGGTCATGGTTGCCTTGAATCAGGTATAGCCTTCCATTCAGCCGCCTTGTAAGGGCGATGGTCTCCTCCACATTTCCCCAGGACAGATCTCCGAGGATCACTACATCATCATTCTCTCTGACCTTTTGGTTCCATTTATTAATCATGTACTCGTTCATTTCTTCCATGCAGGCAAATCCCCTGCGGTCCATCCGGTCATTCAGGGCTCCATGGTAGAAATGCAGGTCCGCAATGTAATATCTCATAGTGTTATGCCTTTCTGTCAATATCTCTGCATCTTCCTGTATAGCAGTCTATTTACTTTTTATTAATATACTAAATCCCATCTGCACGCTCCGGCAAGTACTTAAATCAGGATGGTGAAAATCCTTTTCACCCTATATCCCGGAAACAGCAGGATTCATTTTTCACCTGAAATACGCATTCATCCCGTACAGACAGCTCTTTATCCACATTTCTTGTTCTCAGCATATGGATAAATTAATGTAGCTCGTGTAAGTATACAGCAGAACCCTGATGGGCATATTCCCGAAAGCGCATTTATGGACATATGGGTTCCAACAGGACTATATGTTGATCACAAAAAAATGTGCATTTGGGAGATAGGCGGCCCACTGACTAAGAAAGGAACAGGTACACAAAATGAAAGAGTTTAAAGAAGTCTTATGCCGGCTATTTTCTGTAAGGACGGATGAGCTGGAAATCACGGGACATCCAATCCCCTGCCGCATTCATCGGATTTGGATCGGTGGAGGTATGCCAAGCCACACCTTCGCAAACCTGAAAGATTTTCAAGATCAGCTAAAACAGCGCAACTCCCCTTACTGCCATATCTTATGGACGGATCTTCAAGCCTTGAAAAAGAACAATCTTGATGATAAACAAAATGTATTGAATGAGCAGCTTAAAATACTCAGGCAGTTGGGTATGGAGATTAAGGATTTAGCTGCATTTTGCCCTGCTTTTTCGTTAGTTAAAAAGGAGGATACCATATCCCGGGCCAAAGAAATGCTGGCCGGATATATTAAAGAGAGGGCTATAGCCGGTTACAAAGCCGCATCTGATATCTTGCGTCTGCTTATCCTCTATCAAGAAGGGGGGATCTATATGGACGCCGATATCGGTATTGGCTTTGAACAGTTTAATGAGCCTGTATATCACCGGTATCTGTTCCGTCAGAAAACCGGCTGTTATCTGCCTTTGATCGGATCTGTTTCGCCATTCGAAAATCTTCATGATAACTCTGCGTTTGGCCCTGAAAACTATATTCTCACCGAGATGGAGGCCTTTACCAGAAAACAGGCATACGGCTGGAATTATTTCTATGCGTCTGTGGCGGCAAATCCCTATGTAACAGAACTGCTTGAAACCCTGTTGACACGGGATGCCCAAACCCAGAGCGCCAAGATAGCCGACGATTTATATCGGGATCTGTATGGGACTCCTGACGCTCCGGACATCATGGCCTTCTTTCGCTACGCATTTGCACCGCTGTTCCTTCAGTATTGCACGGATGCAAGCATTAATAAGAACGGAGAGTAAATTCTCCTCCTTATCGGATATGCCTTTTCTCTATTTGATTACAAAGCTTCCGAGTGGAAACGGGCATAGTAACGCCCCCCAATGCGGTAAATTTCAGGACGCAGTAGTCAGAGGCCGTCACCCCACGCATCATTGGATTGTCCTGCATTTCATATTTCCGCCAACTCATCTATTGCCAGTATCATCGGGCATGGAGGCTGCGCTTTTCCGTCGCAGTCTCCATTGCAGATCAGGCCCTTCTGCATCGCATGGCGAAGCGTAATCATAAGCATGGCATGATCGCTGTACATGTATTGCTTTTGCAGAGGAATGCTCCCCAAATGTGCGGGAAGCTGTTTCCTTTTACCCTTGAGAAATTCCTTAAGCGGCCCCTTAAGTGTTTCTGCAAGTTCTGCCTGTGCTTTATCCAGAAGAGAATCCAGCGTCGCCATATCTTTCCCATATAGCACCGGGATGCTCAGTGCGGGCCTGCTGCCCTCATAGTGCAGGATATTGCACTCTACGAGCCATGGAACGCTTTTCAGATTATGCTCGTCAAAACCGCTGTCGCGGATCTCTATACCGCTTTCAATAATGTATAGCAGTTTAATCAGGTTTTCCTCCGATATACCGTTCTCAGTCCCGTAAAATAACCCCACGGAAAGACCCTCCGGGTAGTACACGCTCATACGGACACGGCGGGCACCCAGGTAATTGTCAAGCCAAATATTGTTCTGTCCGCCATAGCTGTATTCACGGGCTTCAATAAGCCTGTCCTGCCCGGAGCCTTCTTCCAGAATATGTCCAAATGCAATCCAGCTTCCGCCGTCAGGTCTATCCGGAAACACCTGCTCCGTCTCAAGGGCATCGGAAAAAGCGCGGTACAGGCCATGGTCAATAATATTAAAAAAACAGAACCATTCCAGCGCACTTTGCCTTTCACCGCCTAACCGTTGGTAAAATCCCTTCTCCCCAAGCCTGTCCCAAAACTCTGCACAGGGCTTCCAGATCTCATTAAAGTGTTCCTCTACGAAAACCTTCTGCGCCGGAATATACCGCGCCCGGTCCTCCGCTGTAAAAAGAATGAAATCCGTATACAACCTGTTTCCGGTCCTCCGCATCAATTCCCCTTTTACCAGTTTCCGGATCACCGGCTCCACATAGGCCATGGGAATTCCTATGGCTCTGGCAAGTTCTTCCTCGCTCACCGGTTTTTCATAGGCCAGATATAAAAGATTCTGGGCGATCAGATCCTCTTCCACAAGAGAACAGGGTTCCCCGTTCATTCCACTGCATCCGCTGTTGCTGACGGAAAGCCTGACAGGCTTATAGCTTGGTCTCTCATAATGTTCCATATTGTCAATTCCTTTCTTTACATGGCTTCTTCCGGCGGACAGCCTGCTCTTCACAGTACCCTCGGGAATTCCAAGCGCTGCGGCAATCTCCGCCACACTTTGCCCTTCCATATAATGGCGTACCATCACCTCCCGGTATGTGGCGGTCAGAAAGGCAAGTTCTCGTCTTGTCTGCTGCGCCTCATCCATTGTCCCGAAATCCTCGGGAAAAGGGAATTCACAGGCTGCGTCAAAATCCACTCCCATACTGACAAGGGGCCGACGGTACCGTCTGCGCAGCATGTCGCAATATTTGCGGCTTAGAACAGCCGTCAGCCATGGGCGGAGCTTTTCAATATGCTTCCCTTTCGCCTCATAGAGCAGGGCGGCAAGAATGGTTTCCTGGGCCAGATCCTCCGCGTCCTGTAGATTTCCGCATTTGCGCAAAGCGGCCGACAGAAGAAATTCCATCTGATCTTCTATTTTCTCCATAAGCTACCTTTTTCCCGCATAAGTCAGGCTTAGGCTGACTTATTGCCATAATCGGCAGTCAAAAATCAGAGATCTCCGACATTACCCTTTTTGAAAGCTTTCACTTATATTGTCGCCGCAGTCAGTCCCGGGTTCAGCCAGGCAGGAAACAAATCCATATTTATTTGCGGTTTATCCATACAGAAGAATCCAATGCCGCTTTCCGCCGGGAGCATGGTTATGGTTTACTGCAGATCTACTGGTGAATCGCCTTTCTTGTCCTATGGATCAATCCCCGCACTCTCCTCTTCTGCAAAAACAGGTCGTAACTTTTAATGATCAGCACAGAGCATTTTGCCTGCTCCATGATTCTGTCAGTGCGCAGCCCGGTGACTACCTCCTGAATTCCCCAATCCAGCGAAGCGCCCATAATGACCAGATCATAGTTTTCCGAGAATTCCACCACTCTCTCCACCAGGGCACCGCTGCAAACCATGATTTCCGTGGGCCTGTCAAATCTGGCAGCCGAATTTTTCAGGTACTCCCTTGTCTCCTCAATGTCTTCATCCCGGTCCACCACATTCAGAAGCGTGATTTCCGCATCATATGCGTTGGCAATCCGGTTGACCACTTTTGCCGTCATCTTGGAGTATCTTCCGCCGCCATAGGGAAACAGAATTCTCTTAAAATTGGTCTCCACAGAATGCATTCGCAGGACACCCACATCCGCCGGTGCCTCCTGGAGCATCCTGTAAGTGATATCGCCGTGCATATATTTCACCAGGCCCGAGCCATGCCAGCCCATGATCACCAGAGGATTTTTCTCCTTTTTGATTACCGACATGATCGCATGGAATACCTCTCTGGAATTGATCAGCACCGGCCGCATAAAAGGTTCTTCCTCATACGCTTTCAGCTTTTGGACGACATCATCCTGGGTACTCATGGCCTGCATCATCACATCATAGTCCGCAATCGTCAAAAGATTGTCAGGAAATACATTGACCTTCACCGGAACCACCGTTGTACTCTGCTCCGCCAGGGCAATCCTTCTGCCGAAATTCAGCAGGCCGTCCGCCGTATGGGGATTGGAAACGGGAATGATGATCTCGTTCTCTCTGTTATCCTTCTTATGCTCTTTGATCTCGGGAATGTCCACGATAGAGATACCCTTGGAAGCATATTTTAGCCTCGGCATAATCAGATAATAATACAATATTCCGGCCCCGATCACGGAAACCGCGATGATCAATGCAATTCGATCCGATATGGCGAGATTACAGATCAGGAACAGATTCAACCCAATGCCAAGTATCGGCGTAAGCGGAAAAAAAGGAACCTTAAATTTCCGCTCAAGCTGGGGCTGTTTCCGCCGGAAAATGATCAACGCCACATTGACAAGGCTGTATCCGGTCAGTGAAAAAATACTGGTCACAGTGGAAATATGCTCCAGATCCCGGATTGTTACCGCTATTACAACAATCACAGAAGAAACCACAATAGAGAAAATCGGTGTCTTCGTGCTTCTGTTGATTGTCTTAAACAGACTGGGCAGGCGCTGGTCCCTTGCCATGGCAAAGGAAGTCCGGGAGGACGCCATGACTGCCGTGTTGATGGAAGAGAGGGTTGCCAGTATTCCCGCAAAGGCGAAAAGATACCCTCCCAGGGCACCTCCCATATGCACCGCAGTGTCGATCAGCGGCGTGCTGGTCACCTCCGGCAAAAGCTGTGTCCAGGGCAGGATTCCGCATCCCACAAAAAATACCGTTGTCTTTATAAATATAACTGCGGCAATTGAAATCAGAATCGCTTTCGGGATCGTCTTTTCCGGCTCAATGACCTCCTCGCTGGCCGTGGTGATCAGGCCGTAACCGATATAGGTCATATACAGAAATCCCATGGCATTGAACACGCCGGACATTCCGTGGGGCGTAAAGGGCTTCTGATAACCGATATCCATATGAAACACACCCACCGCCACATACAGCAGCAACAGCGCAATCAGGACCGTGGTGATAATATTTTGCAGCGTGCCGGAGCTTTTTGTTCCCCGGATATTTGTAAACATGACATATACAACCAGCAGGTAAGCCGCCGCCATCTGCGGTATGAAAGGGAAGATATAATTGATAAAGTTTCCAAAGCCCAGGGCGAACAGACCGCAGGACATGGCATAGCCGAGCCAAAATCCCCATCCGCAGATAAACCCGATGATATTGTTGCCCGTGGCCTCTTTCACATAAACATAACCGCCGCCCGCCCGGGGAACCACTGTCACCAGCTCCGCAAAGGAAAGCCCCGTGAAAACAGCGGCAATGCCCGCCAGAAATATGGCCAGTGAAGCCCCCGGCCCGGCCGTATCATAGCTCGTGCCCGCCAATACAAAGATTGCGGAGCCTATCATCGTCCCGATACTGATCATGAGCGACGAGTACATCCCCAGTGTCCTATCCAGCTTTTGCTTCATAAAATATCACGCCTTTCTTTGCCTTACTATATGGAATAATTCAATACTATCAGAATTTCCTGCACATTGCAATTTTTACCTGCCGATCAATGGAAATTATGTCAGCGGGCAACCTGCGTCGTGCAGGAAAGAAAATCTAATCGCTCGTAAGTAACTCTGCCGCTCCAAATGTATAGTATACGACATTGAAATTTCTGCTTTCAGCTCTTGCGAAAACCATATATGTAAGTTTTCGCAAGGCTTCAAGTACTACTTCTAATGTCATTGACTATAAAAGGGATAACTATAAAAAGTTATCCCTTTGGTGCCTCTTTTCCACATCCCGTTCAAAAGAGCAAAATATACCCTATGATACACATTACTTCCTGCCAACAACACACTTACGGATCATATCCACCGGAATCATTGTTGCAGCCAGAAGCACTACGGCAACCCAACCCATAATACCGAAGGGCACACAGCTGAACATATTGCCGATCCAGGTGAAAACAGACAGAGGAATCAGCGCGGCATTCACAATAGCTGCCTGTACCAGGATAATGGCAAAGAATACCTTCAGGAATCCTGTATTCTCATTCAGCCCCTTGAAAATGCCGAAGCCGTCATCCCTCACATTGAATCCGTTGAACAGTGCGCTCACGATAAACAGCACAAAATATCCCGTCAAATGCATGCTGTTGGGCACTCCCTGCAGCATCTGTCCGGATGTATCCACCGCCCAGCCGCCAAACAGATTTGCGAAAAACGGCAGTTTTAAGAAGGCAAAGCTTACAATCGTCAGCCATGCTCCCATGGTCAGAATCTGTGCCATCATTTTCCCGCTGACAATACTCTCGTCTCTTCTTCTGGGTTTTTCCTTCATGTACTTCTCCAATGCCGGTTCGTTGCCCAGCATGATCGCCCCCAGCCCGTCCATGACCAGATTCACGAACAGAAGGTGTGTTACCTTAAGCGGCTCATCCACGCCAAAGAACGGAGCAATGGCGCTGACCACCACCGCCGCCACGTTAATCACCAGCTGGAACTTACAGAATTTCAGGATATTATGGTAAATGGTCCTGCCATACCAGATCGCATCCTTGATGGATTTAAAGTTGTCGTCCAAAACTACGATCTTTCCGGCTTCCTTGGCTGCTTCCGTTCCGCTTCCCATGGCAAATCCCACATCCGCTCTCTTCAGTGCCGGGGAATCGTTCACACCGTCTCCCGTCATACCCACTACCAGGTTCATCTCCTGACACAGCTTAACCATTCGGGATTTGTCTGTGGGCAACGCTCTGGCAATCACTCTGATGTCTTTGATGATAGCCTTGACCTCGTCGTCACTCATACTATTCAGTTCGGCGGAAGTCAATGCCTTGTCGGACTCATTCTTGAGCAGCCCTGCGTCCTCCGCTATCGCCACCGCTGTCTCCAGCCGGTCGCCGGTAATCATGACTACCTGGATGCCGGCCTCCTGTACTTCTCGGATGGCATCCTTTGCCTCGGGCCTTACATCGTCGCGAATAGCCACCAGGCCGATCAGCACCACATCCTCATTGATCCTGCTCTCCACAAGTTCCTTTGTGGAATAGCCGAACGCAAGCACTCTCATGGCCCTGGATGCCAGTTCATTGATCTTTTCATTCAACTCGTCAAAATCCAGTTCCACTTCCGTTCCGTTCTTGTCCAGCGCCTTGGTGGCAACTGCCAGCAGCTTCTCCGGAGCGCCTTTGTAAAACGTTTTGTCCATACCCTTGATATGCACCTGGCTGAATTTGTTAGCCGAATTAAAGCCCTGGAATTTATCGGCCTCAAAGTCCTTATTGCCTGCAAGCAGGTTAAAGGTCTCCTCCCCGATAAATTTCATCAGTGCCTGGTCGGTGGCGTTTCCGCCGATTACCTTGTGGGAGGCGTCAAAAAGGGAGGACGTATTCTTACCGATCGCCACATCCACATATCCCTTCACCTTCCCATAACTCTTGAGTTCATCCAGGGGAATGGTCTCTCCCTGGGCAGTGAAAAATTCCACCACCTCCAGCATACCCTTGGTGATGGTTCCCGTCTTATCGCTGAACAGGATATTCAGGGAGCCCGCCGTCTCAATACCTTCCGCCTTGCGCACCAACACATTGTGATCCAACATCTTACTGGTATTCTGCATCAGCACCAGAGAAATCATCAAAGGCAGTCCTTCCGGAACGGCACACACAATAATAACAATGGCAAGAGAAACTGCCCGGACCACATCCTGGAGGATGTGGGACCAGCCCGTCGCCAGATATGCGGAGACGCCTCCCGCATTTATCACAAAGAAGATGACATACAGGACGGCGATCACCACGGCGCCGATATATCCGAAGGTGGAAATCTGATTGGCCAGCTTGGAGAGCTTTACCTTCAGCGGCGAATCCGGCTCCTCCTCCTGCATCTCCTCCGCCATTTTACCCATCATGGTTTTCAGACCCACTCTGCGCACATCCAGGACGCCCTCTCCGTCGAACACCACGGCACCCCTGAACAGGGAGTACTGATCCACAAAAGTATCACCCGTAATGTCCTCCGGCAGCTCCACAGGGCCCTGGGCGGCATTTTTTTTGCATTCCTCCGCTTCACCGTTCAAGGCCGAATTATCCACCCGGATATCACCGTCAATCAAAATACCGTCCGCCGGGATTTTATCGCCGGACTGGAGCAGGACACAGTCTCCCACCACCACATCGTCCACTTCTATTACCGTAACCATGCCATTGCGGTAAGCTTTGCATGTATCTTTCTTAGTACTGTCTTTCAGTTCCCGGTACTTGGTATCACTGGCCACGCTTGTCTTGGCGGACACAAATGCCACAATCAGCACTGCCACGATAGTACCTACCGGCTCATATATTTCCGCATATCCCAAAAAGAACATGGCAATCATAATCGCCGCGATGACCAACAGGATCTTGATCATCGGATCGCCAAATGTCTCTTTAAAGGCTTCCCAAAAAGTAGTAGGCTCGGATTCGGGTATCGCGTTCGAACCATATTTCTCCCGGGAGCTTTGTACCTCCTGGTCTGAGAGTCCCTGATATTTCATCTCTGTACCTCCCTGCCCGTCTCAACGGGCAATTAATCTTTCTTTATTTTTCTTCTCCCTTTTCGGAAAAGTGATCGCTATGCATAAATTCTAATATATAAAGTATATTTCTACATAAATCACATAAACTGCAACAACTTAATAATTCTTTAAATTGGAAGCTATCGACTATAATCTGCTTCTAACGGCGCAATCACATTTGGATTTTTAAACACCCAATCAACTGCAAATTGGCACAATGCTTCGCACCAGTTCTCGCTGCACACACCCTGTTTACCACATTTAATCAATGTGCTTGTGATTCTTTTAGCTGCCTTCACATCATAAGGGTATTGATTTTGGTCTTCAAGTTCAGCATATTTTACAATGGTTTTTAACATTTTGTTGAAATTTTCATCCCAATTCATACAACCGTTATCTAACATCTCATGCTGAACTCTCCCTGCAATGCGAATAATCTCGCCTTGCGCGGTTTCCGCTCTCCCTGACGGTGGGACAAGATAATCCCAAAGTTGGTGAAACTGTGCCATTAATTCTATTGCGTTTTTTCCTTTTTCGAAAATAATCGGAGATACGCTATCATGTTTTTCGCCTTCAAACATTTTATCCCTTTTACCTTTCGTGTTAATAAATGCCTGTCAATTTTCTCATCCGTCCGCTCCTCTTATATACTGAAATCTTACTTTTTCAAGAACATGTTGGCTTCGAGTATTCTGAATAAGAGTATCAGCATTTACTGCGTCATTTCCCAATGGGGACACAATTCCGAAAAGGGAGTATTTCTTCTGCACTCAAAAAAGCGGCGGGTTGGGCTTCATAATGCATTCCGCAAATCTTATTCCACAGTTCCTTACCACCGCTCAAATTTTCATGCAGTCTCATACGTATAATCAACGACATTAGAAATTTCGTTTTCGGCCTTGTGAAAGCTTCCGTATATGGCTTTTGCAAGGCTGGAAGCAGAGATTTGTTATGTCGTTTACTAAATATACAAACCTATAAACCCTGCATATCTGTTCCGGTCTACATCGGAACGAACCACTATATATATCTCCTGGTCAACTCCCCCAATCCGGGATCATTTGTACCCTGGCCGATCGCACTGAACTTCCACTCTCCGTTATGCCTGTAAATCTCGCCGAATATCATGGCTGTCTTTCCGGAATAGTTTTCGGAGAGATTGTATCTGCACATTTCCGTATTGTTTGCCGCATTCACCAGACGGATAAATGCGTTTTCAATCATACCAAAATGCTGGTTTCTCTCCACCGCCTGGTAAATGTTGACCACCAGCACGATCCTGTCATACTGTTCCGGAATCCTTGCAAGTTCCACTATGATCTGCTCGTCGTCTCCCTCCCCCGCGCCGGTCAGGTTATCCCCCATATGCTGTATGGTTCCGGAGGGATGCCGGAGATTTCCAAAAAAGACCACATCCTCCTTGTAAACCAGCTTTCCGCCTGTCAGCACAAGAGCCGATGCATCGCAGTCTATAGCCTGGGCTTTAGGGGCAAAGAATCCTGTATTTCTTTTTACTTCATCCCAGCCCAGGCCGACAATCACCCTGGAAAGTCCCGCATTATCCTTTGTCAGACTGACCTTCTGACCTTTCTGTAAACTAACTGACATATTTCCTCCTATTGAGAGTTCCGCATATTCCCTACAAGCACACAAGACCATTGCTGTATGTCAGGACGCTTTATGGCGTCCTGGCATACAGCAGTGTGCTTTACTTACGTCCCGGCTTCCAGTTCATGCCCCAGCCAAACGCTCTGTCCAGTTCCTGATGTCCCGGGAAGAAACGGATGATTTTCTCCACGCTGAAGGTCTCATCGTCGCGGTTTTCAAACATTACCAATCCGCACATGATATCTCTGGAGTTAAACTCATCCATACGCACAACAATATCTTCCGCGCCGGGATACTTAATCGTGACCACGGCATCCGCCTGTTTCCAGTTCGCAATACCCTCATAGATAAAGGTATACACGAGAATCCTTCTGATATCAGCAATCCTGTCGCCGTTAATTCTCAGATTCTCCCCTGCTGCCGCAGCCCCTGTCCTGTCATCGCCATCCAAAGCGACAAAAGGCGGATACTGAAGAGAGCCGAAAGCATTGCCCAGAGCCTGAACGGCTCCTTTCCTGCCATCCTTCAACTCAAACAGACACCCCAAATCCAGATCAATTCCGCCGCCGCCCAGCAGGCCGGACAGGAAGCCCTTCTTTCCCGTATTCCAATTCAAGTTCACCAGGATCTCTCCCAAACCGGCTGATGATTTTTTTGTAAGATTTACCTTTTGTCCCTTTTCCAAACTAATAGCCATAATCTGTTATCTCCTATTCCCGTTCCGCATCCGCCCTCCAGGGCATTTTGCGTTTTTTCCTTATTAATCCACTTCTATGCCATAATTCGCACACAATGCCGCCAGGCCGCCCTGGTAGCCGCTGCCGATGGCATTGAATTTCCACTCGTCGCCGTTTTTATATAACTCTCCAAAAACCGCCGCCGTCTCGATGGAGAAATCCTCTCCAAGATCATAGCGCAGAAGCTCTTCCCCGTTGACCTCATTATAGATCCTGATAAACGCGTTGTTTACCTGACCAAAATTCTGGCGTCTGCTCTCCGCCTCATAAATCGTTACCGTGAACGCAATTCTGGTAAGGTTGGCAGGCATCAGAGACAGGTCAATCTTAATCTGCTCATCGTCCCCCTCTCCCGCGCCGGTCAGATTATCTCCCATATGCTTCACACTGCCGGAGGGATGCTCCAGATTACCAAAATAGATGAAATCATTCTGGTTAGATACCCTGCCATTGTCTGTCAGCATAAAGGCCGCCGCATCCAGGTCGAAATCCCCTCCCGTATCATATTGG
>CAMWSA010000036.1 GCA_947176785.1 uncultured Lachnospiraceae bacterium | reverse complement strand
TTAATAATTGGGTTCATTTTCTTCTATTCCAGTCAATTTTTAACACTGTATTTTAGTTTTCTCTTTATTATTAATGTTTCTGCTTAATCTTACATTAAAGATACTATGTTATCCTATGTATGTCAACAAACATTTTTGCTTTCCATAACGAAATTTAATAGGTTGTTTTTGTGTGATTTGCACAAATTGTTTTTGGGTATTTACTCTGATTAGATACCCGGACTGGTCGGATCTGCTATATTTTTGACTTTCTTCCTTTGCACAAATACTACTGATAAAAGCCCTGTTTTTCGGGAAAGCTGCGGGATATGCTGCAAAGAATAATGCAAAATACTGATTTTGAATATTCTGTATACAGTTATTTTCTTAATAAGTTTATCGGAACCTTTAACGTTTCTTGATAAACTCAACAATATTTTAGCACTTTATTTTAGCCACTTCTTAAATGTTTTATATTGACGAAATCTTTTCCTTGTGGGTATAATAATTTCAGAATATTTGCAGAACTTTTGTGAAACAGGGAAACGGCATATCCCGGGGCGGCGCGCTTTTGAACCTCCGGGGATATGCGGAACGAAAAATGGGAGTATCAAAATGTTGTATCTACATTCGTTAAGAGAAGCCGAGGAAGTGTTCAAGGCGTTGAGTACACCTATGCGGCTGCGCATTATGGAACTGATCTATGAACAGGAGATGAGCATGAACGACCTGGCCGAGGCACTGGGGCTGACTAACAGCGCCATTTCCCTCCATGTAGGCAAGCTGGAAAGCGCCGGCCTGGTGACCATTCGGACTTCCTCAGGGAAACGGGGCATTATGAAGATTATTCAGCCCGTATATTCCCGCATGATAGTGGACATAGCCCCCCAGACCCAGCCCAGGCACTGTTATCAGGACGATATCGCCGTAGGCTGCTACACCGCCTGCGAGATCCACCCCACCTGCGGCCTGGCAACCACTGCCAATATAATCGGGGAACTGGACGTGCCCAGGGTTTTTTCCTATCCCGAGCGTTTCAGGGCCGGCATTCTCTGGTTCGGTTACGGCAGCATTACTTACAATCTGCCCAACAGGCTGAATGCAGGCCAGGTCCTCCGGGAGCTTCAGATCTCCTTTGAGGTGTCCTCGGAATGTCCGGAGATTAATGAGGACTACCCCAGCGACATCTATTTTGATATCAATGGCATCCCTCTGGGGAAATGGGTCAGCCCCGGCGACTTCGGAAACCGCAGAGGAATCCTGTCGCCCTACTGGTGGCCCGAACTGCTCAATCAATATGGCCTCCTGAAAACGCTGATCGTCAATTCTGACGGCACCTTCATAGATGGCACCCACCGGATCTCCGACACCAGAATACAGGACCTGCATATTGATTACAACAGTTCTATCAATCTGACCTTTTCCGTCCCCAAAGATGCGGCCAACTGTGGCGGCTTTACATTGTTCGGAGAGGATTTCGGAGATTACAAGCAGGACATCAAGGTGAAGGCTTACTATGATTCACCGGGGGCGGGTGTCTGCGGGGACAGATGATTATTTTTTCTCTGTCCGGGCGTAAAGAAAAAACACCATAGCAATATACACGGTGGCCATGGTGTTTTCTTCCTTTGAAGATATAAAGCATTGTATCATTTTGCAATCACGCTGTCTACAGCACATTCGCCATGAGCTTGCTGGCTGTCAGCAGGAAATTCTTATCGGATTCCGACCAGCGGAACCGATGGTTGAATGCCTCATAAAAAAAGTACAGGTTCACGCCGTTCTTATCCTGATAGCAGAAGCATACCATGCCCTCTATCCGGCTTCCCCTGAGCAGTTCAAAGAACTCCCGGTTGACCCCCTCCAGATTGGTGATATGGCTGGCCATCAGGTAGTGGGGCTGATTCAGCAATTTTATCATCTCGTCGCCGACAATAAAGGAATGCATATCCGGCACAGGCTGATAATCCCCGCTGATATAAATTGGCTCCCCCTGTCCCGCCCGGTATATCCGCACACCGTCAATCTCGAAAGCAGACCGTATCTGATCCATGATCTCTTCCATGGGGCCCACTCCCTCCGAGAACAGCCGGATCCCGATATCCGCCACCACATCCGCCAGGTACTCCGCCTTTTCCAGAGGGTTCATGGTATGGCGGATGGATTGCCCCTCCTCCACTATATCCCCATGCTTATCCTCCTCATAGATCACAAAGCGGTTTTTGCCCTTGAACTTTGCCAGGTACAGGCATTTGTCCGCCTTTTTAAACAGTTCATCATAAGTACAGCCGTCCGTGGGCGCTTTGCTGATCCCGATGGACAGGGTGACCTTACAACTCTCTTCCCGATTCTCAAAGGTACTCTGTACCTGCTTTCTTATGGAGGTCAAAACGGCACGCAGCTGCATCTCCGTACTGATCCAGTTGGTAAAGATAAAGAATTCATCCCCGCCAAAACGTCCCACAATCCCCCGCCCGTTCATGGTACTGTTGATAATGGAGGCTACCTGGCTGATTACCTGATCCCCATACATATGCCCATAGGTGTCATTGATATTCTTAAAGTTGTCTATGTCTATCATAGCCATATAGTGGATATCGCTGTCAGATGCCAGGATCTCCGCCACATATTCCGCGCAGGCCCGCTTATTCAACAAGCCCGTAAAGGAATCCTTGCCCTCTGCGGTGGCATAGTAGGGGATGACGTCCTCCACCTTCTGATCCAGCATTCGGAGGATTCCCAGTACCATTCTCTGGTTATTGTGCTTATAGATCACTTTGCCGTCGATATGGAACAGGCCCATGATGGTTTTGTGGCGGGGTATGGGGCCCCGCAGGTCACAGCTGAAATTCTCCTGGGCGCTTTGCAGGTGCTGGCAGAATACCTCCAACTCCTCCTGATAGCTCTTCCTGGGATACATGGCGGAAACGCTTTCCCTAAACTCCGCCAGGCTGCACTTCATCAGGACAGTGGACTTGATGCCCACATAGCGGAACACTGCAATGACGTCCTGTTCCACATCATAGTCAAAGAGATACTCCTGATACATGGACAATAAAGCCCGGTACTTATTGGCATCATTGGAGGCTTGCAGATACTTCTCCTCAATGGTGAACAGGTTATAGATGGTCAGATCCCATACCCGTATCCCGCTTACGGTGCGCCCGTTGTCGCTGATGGTCAGATCCACCTGCTGAAAGCTGTCCTCTTTCCCCCGCATGGCTGTCAGGATCCGCACGCAGCCCCCGGGCTTCAGGCCGTCAAATGTCTGGCGGAATTCCTCCCGCAGTTCCGGATGAATACAGTCCGCCATACAGATTCCCACTGTTTTTCCCAAAAAATGGTAGAAATGCTCATCCGCCATCTGAACCATATACTCTTTGTTGATGGCAGCGCTGCAATATACCATATCCGATGGCAATTTAGTTATGTATTCCGCAATCCTCATATATACCTCTACATGCATATCGCTGGCTTCGCCTGCGATATTGCACCAATCAGAATTTGGAAGCTTTACCTCCAAACTTACCTCTACCCGCATATCGCAGGCCTCGCCTGCGATATTGCACCGATCAGAATTTGGAAGCTTTACTTCCAAACTTACCTCTACCCGCATATCATGGGCAGGATCCATGCTGCACCGGTCAATATTTATTGTTCTCCGGGCCTTAGGATCTTATCCAGTTCCTTCATCAAAATCTCAATATTGATGGGTTTGGCAATGTGGCCGTTCATCCCGCTGTTCAAAGCCTCCTGCTTATCCTCCTCAAAAGCGTTGGCAGTCATGGCCAGAATCGGAATGGAGGCCAACTGCCTGTTCTCCAGCTTACGGATGGCCCTGGTTGCCTCATAACCGTTCATTACCGGCATCTGCACATCCATCAGCACCAGCTGGTAGTATCCAGGCTTGGATCGGCTGAGCATATCCACAGCCATCTGCCCGTTCTCCGCAACCTCTGTGGAGAATCCCGCTCCCTCCAGGATCGCCACGGCAATCTCCTGATTCAGTTCATTGTCCTCGGTCAGCAGAATACGTCCCCTATGGATTTCATTCTGCGCCGCTTCGGCATCCTCTGTTTTTTTCTCCGCGCTGACTATGGAATTCAGACAGCCCTTCAGTTCGGACAAAAACAGCGGCTTGCTGCAAAAGGCCGTCACACCCGCCTCCAGCGCCTCGTCCTCAATATCCGACCAGTCATAAGCAGTCAAAACAATGATGGGCACGCTCTTCCCCGTCTCCTGGCGAATCCGGCGGGCCACCTCCACGCCGTTCATGTCGGGCAGCAGCCAGTCAACGACGTAGACATAGTAATTGTCGCCCCGCATCACCGCCTGCCGGGTGCGCAGGACTGCCTCTTTACCGGACAGGGTCCACTCCGCCCGCAGGCCGATCTGCTGGAGCATGCTGGACACGCTGTCGCAGGTATTGAAATCATCGTCCACCACCAATGCCCGCAGCCCTTTCAGTTCGGGTATGGTCTGCGGTTCCTTCTTCCCGGAATACAGACGGAAAGTAAAGGAAACCACTACCTCCGTCCCCACGCCCTGCCTGCTCTTTACATCTATATAGCCGTTCATCAGGTCCACGATATTCTTGGTGATGGACATGCCCAGCCCGGTTCCCTGTATTCTGCTGATGGTGGAATTACGTTCCCTCTCAAAAGGCTCAAATATATGGGATACAAACTCCTCGCTCATGCCAATGCCCGTATCCATAATACGGAACTCATAATTTCCATACCCTGCAGGGGCGCCCGGAAGCTCAATCACCTTGATCGCCACCTTGCCGCCTGCGCCGGTATACTTCACGGCATTGCTGAGCAGATTCAGCAGCACCTGGTTCAGCCGCAGCCCGTCGCAATAGATATCCTCGTTCTGGATATCCATGGCATCCATGAACAACTCCAGCTGCTTGGCGTGTACATCCGCCTGTATGATGCTGCGCAGATTGTGCAGGATATCCGGCAGGCTGCAGGGTTTCTCCTCCAGATGCATCTTGCCGCTCTCGATGCGGCTCATATCCAGAATATCATTGATCAGGCTAAGCAGATGATTCCCGGAAGTCATGATCTTCTTGAGATATGTCTCCACATGTTCTTTATGGTCAATATGGGTGATAGCCAACGTCGTAAACCCGATGATGGCATTCATGGGCGTGCGGATGTCATGGGACATATTGGAGAGGAACACACTCTTTGCCTTGCTGGCCCGGTTGGCCTGGGAGAGCGCATCCTCCAGCAAAGCCTTTTTCTCCATCTCGCTGCGGGTCTCCTCATCCACGCTGCGAAGGCCCAGGACAATGCCCCTGCTTTTATCCCATTCCCCGGCCCGCACGGCCGCCATCTGGAAATAGCGTATCTCCCCGCAGCAGATGGTGCGGAAATTGATAAAGCACATTCTTTTCTGGGAGAGTTCCCTGCCCAGCCACTCACAGGAAGCGGCCTCCTTCATCGCCTCCCTGTCCTCTTCATGAACGCCGGTCTCTATGTAGCGCCCCATGCAGTCTTCCAGGGACAGATCCCCTGCAAAAATCGTCTGCAGGATGTCTTCCCTGCATTCCTCAATGCGCAGGGCATTCCCCATACCTGTGTCCAGGTCGAAATAGCAGACCAGGCTGTATTCAATGCTCAGGGCATGAATCAACTCGATCTGATGCTTTTCCTTCTCCCGCTGCTTCATCTCCTCCCGCTGCTTCTGCGCGGTACAGTCCAGAAGAAACCGCTGATAGATCAGTTCCCCGTTTTCCCGAATGAGTTTGATATTGCCCATGATGTACAGAATATGGCCCTCCGTGTGCTGTATACGGTATGCCACATTGATGCTGTCCCCTTCTTTTTCCAGGGATTGCAAACTCTCCTGCAGCTTAGGCCGGTCTTCCTCCAGAACGGAGGCAGCCATCATGTCAAAGCCCGCCGCCATCATTTCTTCCAGAGACTCATACCCCAGAATCCGCAGAGCCGCCCTGTTGATCCGGGTAATCCGGGTCCCATCCAGGCTATGGCACATGATGCCGCAGTCCATGGAGGTAAAGATTGCTTCCATGGTCTGGGTTCTCCGAATCAGTTCCTGGGCGTATTCCTGTTCCCTGGTCACGTCGATGGCCACGCCCACCGTTCCCATGACACTGCCGTCCAGGTCATATAACGGGGACTTGTAGGTGGTGAGCAGCCTGATCCCATCCTGAGTCTGGATACATTCGCCCGAAATACAGGTCTCTCTCTTCTCCATGACCATTCGCTCGGACTCAATGCAGGCGGGGTCGTCCTGTTCCACATCCCATATATAGGCATGGCGGCGGCCCTGCACCTGGGCCTGGGTCTTATTCACCGCCTTGCAAAAGCTGATGTTGACCTTCTCATGCACACCGTCCTTATCCTTGTACCAGATCAGGTTGGGCACGCTGTTGACCGTGGACTCCAGATACTGGCTGGTCTCCCAATAGTCCTTCTGCATCTTGCAGTGCTGCTGCCAGCGCAGGAAGCGGAAACGCAGTTCCGCATCGGACATGGGCAGGGTCCAGATATCCTTGATCTGAGGCAGATAATCGGCCAGGGCCTCTATCTGCTCCCTGTCCGCCAGCAGGATCAACTCCACCTCCGGCCCCTTCCAGCTGATAAGCTTATCCGTCTCGCGGACGGCATCCATATTCTGCAGATCGGCCAGTATCACGTCAGCCCTGGCTACCAGCTCCTCCTGCGGGGAGTCGCTCTCCAAAAATGTGTGTGTGAAAGCCGCCAGCGGTGCCATCTCCCGGATAGCCTTAAACTGCCCGGCCTGACGGCTTATGAGATATAAATGCATATGACAATGGTACATAGCTTTTCCCCCAATTGACATTGTTTATTTATTGTACCGCATATCTCCGAACAGCACACAACGCCGGAGATCAATATCCGGCTGCCTGGATGTCCGGATACTGCTCCTCGCACTGCAGGGAAATATGCTTTTTGTATGTAACCGGGCAGACTGCCCGATTTTCACACTACAATTTTATCAACCGTTTGACCTTATGTCAATAAAAGAATACGTCACGTTCAGAGGATACTGTCACGGATTCAGCATCTCTATGACATATCTTCCTTCCATCAGTTCAAATCCGTTTTGCCGGTAATACTTTATCAGCGGCTCGTTCTCCGCAATCAGGATAATGTACAGGTAATCTTTGTATTTTTCCCTGATATGCTCCAGCAGTTTTTTGCCTATTCCTTTTCCCTGGAACTGCGGATCCACGCATAGATAATGGACATAGGCAGTCAGCTCACTGTCATCTATGGCATTGATCAGGCCCACCAGCCTGTCACCGCACCAGGCGGTGTAGACGGTTTCGCAGTGGTCCAGCGCCTTTTTCAGCCGCTCCGGGTAATTGGCGGAAAGCCAGTCAACCGACTGGAACAATGCCTGTAAGTCTCCCGTGGAATAATCTCTTTTGTCTGTATATATGATATCCATGTTACGTCCTCCTTCGCATAAAATATCTCTCTTGTAATCCTGTCCTATATTAACATGTAATATGGCATTTTAGCAAGACCTTCTGCGTCCGGCAGCGGCCATGGGCAGGTCCGGACCGCGCACCTCCTCCAGCCAGAACTTTCCTGCTCAGGCCAAGTGTTGTGGCCCTAAACTCCGTCAGTTTGACGAAATATATTGTGATCCGTCCGCGCTTATGATATAATCGGAAAAATCTATCCGATTTCAGAGGCATGATCATCATCTATTATCCGAAAGGACAGCTTACCATTTGCGGCATGGAGAATAAAGACGCCCTCGGTTTACCTCGGTGTCGGACTTCACGGCGGATATCCTCAAAATATTAGACGGCGCAGCCGTTCCGCAGCGGGAGGTACATTTATGACAAAAGCGGAATTCTCAGCAATTATGCCTGATCTGCAGCATGAACTTTATGACTGTGGAGCGCTATATTCCATAGGGATTGGTTACGAGTCATATGCAGAATTTGCAATTGGCTGTTTTTATGATGAAAGCGACAGGAAATGGAAAATGTTTGTTAACGGAGAAAGAGGAATGCATTCCATATGGCTGGAATCAGAAAGTGAGGAAGAGGTATTTGATGAGTTATATTCCTATATACTCTATTTAATGAAACCTTACAAACGCGGCTGACCGAAAGCTGTTCTACATGGCAAAATCACCTGCCGTCACTTTGTTTGTACAGCAGGTGATTTTATTCTTACAGCCAAAACCGTATTGTCCGTGCAGATTCCTTTCAAAAGATGTGCGTCCGAAAAGGCGCCACAGGCAGACCGTTTGCGCCAAAAAGCGTCACTTCCCCATAGTTTGTCCACAGATATCTGGCCATGACCGGCTCTTTGACCTGCTCGGAATGCAGGAAAATCCTGTTCCCCTCAAAGGCTGCCCGGGCCTCCACAAACACGCCGTCGGCACCTGCCAGTTCAAAGCCGGAAGGTTTCTCTCCATGGCAGACAAAGCCATCCCGAGCATAGTCAAAGGTCAATTCCATCCCTTGGTCCCGATAGATAAAATCCCTGTATATAGGACCGAACGCCTCCTCTTCGGAGATCAGGTGATACACGCCGAACAGCGCCTGCAGGGCCAGCCTCTCCCCCACGGGCTTTTTGTTTTTGGGGTGAATCTCATGGAACTGCCCACAGTCAATGGCCACCGCTATGCCGGTATTTCGGAGCATCCGGAAGGCCCGCATCTGGCTTTCCCGGATCATGCACCAGTTTTTGGTATCCGGGTCATGCTGGTATCTGTGCATGGGAAGCTGCACCATGAGGAAAGGCAGTCCGTCATCCCCCCAATCCTGTCTCCACTGCCGGATTAGCCCAGTGAACAACGCATAATAATCCTGGGGCCTGTGATCGTCGCTCTCCCCCTGATAATATATGAAGCCTCTCAGTGTGTAAGGCATCACTCTTTTCAGCATAGTCTCATACAGTCCTGACGGTCTGGTGAAATTGGCGCAGTTCATGGGACCGGGATATTTACATGGGCCAATCAATTCCTGCACTTTGTCAAAGGCCATCATGGGTTCCTTTTCATAGACAACTGCCGCCTTTTTGTCCCAATTCTCCTGATAAACCTGATATTCCTGATACTCCCGGATCTGCTCTGCTGTGGGCTTACGAACCAACTCGGAAGCTTCATAGTCCTCCACATAGCTTCGGGTGGCCTCCTGGGCCAGTATGGCATCCCGGCTCATCCAGCAGCTTGCGGATGTGCCGCCCCAGTTGCAGCCGATAACGCCCACGCCAACCTGAAGCCTGCGGGCCAGATCCGCCGCAAAATAAAAACCCACTGCAGACCATTTTGCCGCGTCCTGCTCCCCGAAGCGCTCCCAATGAGAGTTTCTCTCCGCTTCCTCATAGTCCTCGCCCCTATATGCCTGTTTGGGGGTGTAATAAAAGCGAACCTGGGGGAAATCTTCATTCTGCAAAAGAGCCCCTCCACCCTCCGCGTCTTTCAGCTCCAGTTCCATATTGGACTGTCCGCCTGCCAGCCACACCTCGCCCACGGCAATATCCGTAAAGCGAATGCTCTCTTCCCCATCACTGATTTCCATGCACAGGTCCTCCTGGGCATCCCGCTCCGGCAGATAGGCCATCCATCTCCCGTTCCGGCACCGGGCCAGGGCCCTGTCCGCCCCCAGTGTCACCGAGATCTCCCTGCCCGTAATTCCCTCACCAAACACGCATATCTTCTTGTTCCTCTGCAATACCATATGGTCACTGAATACCGCTGCCGCTCTTAACATCTGATCTCTCCTTTTCCCCGCCGGACCGCAGGCTGTTTTCTTTTCAATCATTATATGCACCCCTCTTTTTACTGTCAAGTTTCATTGAGGCCTGGTTATGAAAACTATAACGCATTTTGTATTGACAAACAAACGAATCTCTGGTAATCTGACTTCAATAACATAAGAAAAGCAATGACGGAAAAGAGTAGTTTATGTGAATCATCCAGAGAGAACGGCACTTTGGTGGAAGCCGTTTATGAGGATAATAAACGAAAACCCTTCCCGAGCCGTAATGCTGAAAACATATGTAAGCGTTGCCGTATGCCTGCGTTAAAGGATAGGATTTATTGGAATCCGAAGTGAAAAGTTAAGGTGGAACCGTGCATATGCACCCTTAAGACTATGAGAATAGTCTTGTGGGTGCTTTTCTTATGTTGTTGCAACTGTGAACGGACAAATACAAGGTTTTTGCATTTGTCTAAGGAACGCAATAGGCAATTGCGAAACTCTTAACGCAAGTGACGGGATTTGTGTTAGAAAAAGACCTAATATATTGTCCAATCCCTGTATCCTGAACGGGAGTTTCGCAAACACCTAAAGGAACGCAAATCAAGAAAGGAGCAGCAATGAAGGTTCTACACAGAAACGGAGAAATCACCACATCTGATTTTGACGAAAAGGAGGGGAAAAAGGCATTTTGGCACACCAGCGCCCACGTGCTGGCCCAGGCCGTCAAGCATCTGTATCCCGACACCAAATGCGCCATCGGTCCGGCAACGGACAATGGGTTCTACTATGATTTTGCTTTTTCATTCCCTTTTTCGGAAGAAAATCTGCCGGCATTGGAGGACGAAATGAAAAGGCTGGCGAGAGAATCCCTGTCTCTCCAGGTTCAGGCGGTATCCCGCAGGGAGGCTCTCTCCTATATGGAAAATGCTAAAGAGGACTTCAAGCAGGAACTGATTCATGAACTGCCTGACCACGAGGAACTTACCTTTTACAGACAGGGAGATTATACGGAACTCTGCGCAGGTCCCCATCTCACCAATACCAGTCCCATCAAAGCCGTCAAACTATTATCCGTAGCCGGAGCCTACTGGCGGGGAGACGAAAAAAACCAGATGCTGACCCGGATATATGGAATCTCTTTTCCCAAGGCATCCGATCTGGAGGATTATCTGCACCGGCTGGAGGAGGCCAAGGCCCGGGATCACCGCAGACTCGGAAAGGAGTTAGGACTGTTTGCCCTGTTGGAGGAGGGACCGGGCTTCCCCTTTTTCCTCCCCAAAGGGCTGATTATCAAAAATCTGCTGATTGAGTACTGGCGGAAGCTCCACACGAGGGAAGGTTATGTGGAGATCTCCACCCCCATGATCATGAACCGCCGGTTGTGGGAGACTTCCGGCCACTGGGAGTACTACCGTGAAACAATGTATACCACCACAATCGACGAGACGGACTTCGCCATTCGACCAATGAACTGCCCCGGCGGAATGCTGGTCTATAAGCTGCAGCCCCGTTCCTACCAGGATCTCCCCATGAGAATGGGAGAACTGGGACTGGTACACAGGCATGAAAAATCCGGGACCCTCCACGGACTGATGCGGGTGCGCTGTCTTACCCAGGACGATGCCCATATCTTTATGACCGAGCAGCAGGTGCAGGATGAGATCCAGGGGGTCATGCGGCTCATAGACGAGGTGTATGAAAGATTTGGCTTTTCTTATGAGATTGAACTGTCCACCCGACCTGAAAACTCCATCGGAAGTGACGAAGAGTGGGAGCTTGCAACAAAGGCATTGATAGACGCGGTGAGCGGGATGGGAAAAACCTATGTGATAAACGAAGGGGACGGCGCATTCTACGGGCCGAAGCTGGATTTCCATCTAAGGGATTCCATCGGCAGGACCTGGCAGTGCGGAACCATTCAGCTGGATTTCCAGCTGCCCAGAAGATTTGGCATAGAGTATATGGGGGCAGACGGCGAGAAGCACCGCCCTATCATGCTGCATCGGGTGATCTTCGGCTCCATTGAGCGCTTTATCGGCATCCTGATCGAACACTATGCCGGAAAATTCCCCCTGTGGCTGTCCCCCGTCCAAGTCAAAGTGCTGCCCGTCTCCGATAAGTATCTGGACTATGCAAGGGAAGTTGCAGGACAGCTGAGAAAACAGGACATTCGGACAGAGATTGACGAGAGGGACGAAAAGCTGGGATACAAGATTCGGGAGGCCCGGCTGGACCGAGTCCCCTATATGCTCATTGTGGGAGAAAAGGAAAAGTGCAGCCACACTGTATCCGTCAGGCAGAGGGACGCCGAAGCAGACGGACAGGAACCGGGGGAAATAACACTGGAGGAACTGGCAGAGTTGATCTGTAATTCTGTAGATAATCTGCAATGAAAAAGTCAGAAGGGAACGTCTCTGACGATATATGCTCCAAATGACTTCTTAATCATGAGATTCTCTCATGGCCAGTGAAGGACATTAATGGTCAACGACATTAGAAATTTCACTTGAAGCCCTGCGAAAACTTGCGTATATGGTTTTCGCAGGAACTGAAAGCGGAGATTTCCATGTCGTTGACTCTAGAGCATATTTCATATAAGGAAGCAGACGCTATGGCGAAAACAAACGCAAGATCTTATGGATTTTGGGAGATTGCATAGAGTTCATCGCCATAAAACTGTATACTGTCGCTTTTTGCTGTTTGTCGCAATACCTGATATACATTATAGCTATCCACATATGGGCTGGTTAGTCCCATAATGGATAATCCAAAAAGAAAACCGTTTATTCCTACATTGGCCGCCGGAGATACACAAAATAAAATGATGGGTAGAATCCCAAGCAGATATGGAAGCAGACACATCAAAATAAATCTGCTCCGTTTGAGCGGATAGGAAGCCAATGCAACTGCCGCAAATTGTTTTGGAGCAAGACCTATAACCACAGTAGCTTCTGACGGATAGGCAATTGCGTGAAGAAGTTCATGTATCAATAATGCCACTATACCGGCAGCAAACCCAAGAATTACGGCAGCAGGAGCTACCACTGGCTGCCCTGCATATTTTGTTTTAAAAAACATGGCAATGAAAATAATCACTATTGACGGTATTACAAATGGTAATGCTTTTATCATCATTTCATTCAATGATTCAGGCATCTTAAGTCTCTTTGCATTTTTTGATAAGAATCCCATTTGATAATCAGATGGATTCTCTATTATACCTTTCCATTCAATCCTTGGCATACTGATCCCTCCGTCCAACACTGCTTTTTGTCGAATTGCCACGAGCAAAGTATATCACCGCTACGGGCAACCTTCAACCCTCATTTACAGGCGCTGATAGTAGTAGCAAGCAATGCACCGATGTTATACCCGGCGAGGCGCCAAAGCCCCCTGGTGCATCCGCTGACAGAGCGTCCAGCCTGGCGGTGAGCCGCACATTTTCAACGGGCGTCATATAGTCAATCAGGCTGTAACTCTGAAAAATCAGCAAAATATGATTCCTGCGATGGTGTTCCGGGCTTTTTGTCACAATGTTCTCTCCGTCAAACAGGCTGCTGCCCTTTGTCGGCGGTAAAGCATATCCCCTGCCGAATCCGCTCAAAACACTGGTTCAGCATCTCCACATCCACAGCGCCGTCAGAACCAAAGGCTGTGGCCTCCACGGTGAAGCTGCCGTCATACCCGATGTGGCGAATATGTCGGAAAAAGGCATCAAAATCAATATGCCCGGCCCCGACGGGCAGCACGTCCCCATGCAGGCTGTCCCAGTCCATATAGCCCCCGTTATAGTCGTTCACATGATAATGCCGGACATGTCCCTGCTGCCAGAGCCAGGCATAGTCCTCCCTGTACAACAGGGCTTCCTCCTGATGAAAGGCAGCCATCTTGGTATCCCACACAAAATGTACATGGGGGTAGACCTGGGCCAGCTGGCCCATATGCTTCAAAGGATTTTCCTTATTGCACACCACATTTTCCACCAGCAAGTCCAGCCCGTAGTCTTCGGCCGCATCCCGCAGTCTGGGATAAGCCCGCATATTATAGTCAAAATGCCGGTCTGAAGCCATACCGCCCCACAGATGCAAAACCAATGCTTTCGCTCCAATCCGCCGGGCCAGTTCACAGTTGACTCGAAATTTTTCCATGGCTTCGCTGCATGCCATAGCCACATCTTCCCCCTGACTGACAGCCTCCCCAATCCGCTTATCGCAATGCACCACCGGCATATACAGACCCAAACCGGCCAGATCATCCGCCAGGATCTCCCATTCCCCGTACCAGGAACTGTACATCATAAACTCATACCCGTCGCAGTCCAGTTCCCCTGCCAGCTTCTGAAGCAGATGATAATCCCTGTTATTTCCTTTGCCAATCAAGGCCCCTGTTGAACATAAAATTTCCGCCATATCTTCCTCTCTTTCTTTATAAGAATGGGCAATTGCAAGGCTTCCCAGCACGTTTTTCCTATTGCCGGAAAACCCGGATCAGTCTATGATGCTCTGTCTCCGGAAAATGAGCCAGGGTATAGGGAATGAAATTACCCTTGCTCTCCTCTATAATCACACCATACATGTCAATCAATAATACTCCTTTTTCCATAAGTGATCATATGCCCCTTAACAAAAGTATAACCCGCTGCCCGGTATTCCCGGAAAAACCCGGTGATCACCCGATTGCGGTCACAGTACTGCCGGGCTTCCCGCCGGTCCAGGCCATGGGACAACGGCTCACCGTCTGGTAAGACACCCCCACCCGATCCGCCAACTCCTGCTGCGTCACTTTTTTCTGCCGCCGCAAATCCGCAATCCGCAAATGTATCTGCGCCATCTGACTTCCCCCTCCCCATATCTCCTGCTTATTATCTGATAATATATATCTTACCAGAAAAAGCTTCCTTTGTATTGCACAAATTATCAGAATATCTTCCCATATCCCGGGAATTCTTTCTGCTTGTTAATTCAATTTTTTTCCCATATAATAGATGTGAAACAGCATATTCCCGGAGGGCACACTGATGAATGTCTGGACGCCTGAAGCGGCCAGACATTCATCAGCGGTTTGTGTGCAGGCAGGGAATACGCGGAACTCTGATAGGAGGTGCTTTTCATGGGAATCTATTTGAATCCGGGAAACAGAGGTTTCTGGCAGTCAATCCGTTCTGAAATCTATGTGGATAAGACGGGGTTGATTGCATATACGAATAAATATATAAACACGGAACAGAAATTTATCTGTGTCAGCAGGCCAAGACGTTTTGGGAAATCCATGGCGTTGAAAATGCTTGCCGCTTATTACAGCCAGGGCTGTGATTCGAGAGATTTATTCAGGGGATGCAGGCTGGAGAGTGTTCCGACTTTTGATGAACACCTGAATCAATATGATGTGATTCTCCTGAATATGCAGCAGTTTCTAATTGAAGCGAAGCCAGGGCAGATAACCGATTATCTGGAGCAGGAAGTGTTTAACGACCTGCGGAAAGAATATAAAAAGATTTTGCAAAATCAGGATATGAGGCTTGCCGCTGCGCTAAGACAGATTTATGCGGATACAGGTAAACAATTCATTTTTTTGATTGATGAATGGGACTGCGTGATGCGTGAGCGACAGGAATCGGAGTCTCTGCAAAAACAATATCTTGATTTCCTGCGCAATCTCTTAAAGGATCAGGATTATGTGGCGCTTGCATATATGACAGGCATTCTTCCTGTGAAAAAATATGGACAGCATTCAGCGCTGAATATGTTCTGGGAATATTCCATGATAAATCAGGGGGTTTTTGAAGAATATACCGGGTTTACAGAAGGAGAAGTAAGGGTGTTATGCGAAAGATTTAACATGGATTTTGCCCTGGCCAGCCGCTGGTACGACGGATATATGTTAAATAATTTTCAGCATATATACAATCCGAAATCTGTAGTGGAAGCCATGCTACGCCAGAATTTTTCCAATTATTGGACTTCCACCGAAACCTATGATGCACTGAAAATATACATGGATATGGACTTTGACGGCCTCCGTGCAGATATTATACGGATGCTCAGTGGTGAACAGGTCAAGGTAAATACACTCAGCTTCCGGAATGACATGCGCAACTTTGAGACAAAAGATGATGTACTTACGCTATTAATTCATTTGGGATATCTTGCTTACAACTTGCAGAAAGAAGAAGCCTTTATCCCCAATAAGGAGATTGCCCGGGAGTTCGAAAGCGCCATCAGTGTAGGAGGCTGGTCGGAGGTCATGCGTGTTTTGAAAGCTTCTGATCAGCTGCTTGAGGATACCTTGAGGGGAGATGCCCAATGCGTTGCAGCGGGACTTGACAGGGCCCATACAGAGATTGCTTCCATACTGACCTACAATGATGAAAATTCCCTTGGCTGTGCCATCGGACTTGCGTTTTACAGCGCTAGAAAAGACTATCGAATGATCCGGGAAATGCCTTCAGGGCATGGTTTTGCAGATATTGTCTTTCTGCCGCTTCCTTCTTCAGGTAAACCGGCGCTTGTGGTTGAACTGAAATATGACAGGACTGCCGACTCGGCAATCCGGCAGATTAAAAACAGACAATACACACAGGCGCTGGAAGACTACACCGGCGAGATCTTGCTTGTGGGAGTGAACTATGATAAAAACCGAACGGATAAACCGCACAGCTGTGTGATTGAACGGTGGAAAAAATAAAAAGCTGCCAAAACCGGGAGAGCCGTTTCCGCTCCCCCGGTTTTGCGTCCCTCTCCGTCCAGTTTGTCAAACCATATAACAAACGCACTCCCCATCACTTATTCAATGCTGCGGATAGTCGTCATAGGGGCCCGTGAGAAACAGGCCCTTTCCCAGAGTATCCACTCCCTCCGTGCCTGCAAAATCATAATATGTCCCCTGGTCCGTCCTAAAAAGATAATCATTTCCCTCCCAGGGATAAATGATCTCCTCCACTTTGCTGCCCCGGGCAATGGCGGAACGCTCAAAAAACCACACCAGTCTTTCCCCGGCAGTCATCCTGTCATATTTCGGCGGCGTAGTATACTGCCTCACAGGGGAATACCACACATCCATGTCCGTGGAATAACTGATGCTTTCAATCACTTCTCCCCGGACGAAAGACAGACCGCTGTAGCACCTGCTGTAAAAGGTTCGGCTGTGCCTCATATCCCCGGGTGTAAGGGCAAAATAAAAATCACCGAATTCAGACACCGTATAGCAGGCTTCCGTCACCTGAGTGCCCGTCCACTGCTCCAACTCCAGTAATGCCTGGCAGGTCCAGTAAAGGACTTCCCGGGAAAGCAGCGCCTCTTTTGCGGACACTGACCAGGATGTCTCCACGAAAGTCAGCTTCCGGGTGAGATCCCCCTCCGTCACTTCCGCCACCGGATTTCCCTCTTCATCGTAATCGTCCTTTATCTGCGCATCCCAGCTGTCATATACCGCCGCTGCCTCCTCCGCCGCCTCCACCTTTTGAGAGGAAGCCGATGTCGTATGGCGCAAAGATACTGCTGCTTGGGCTTCAGGGAGCGCGGCTCATGATTGGGGCGCTGTCCATATGGCTGATGTCATATTCACGCGAGGGGCGGAGCCGTGAAGTGGCACAGCAG
>CAMWSA010000035.1 GCA_947176785.1 uncultured Lachnospiraceae bacterium | reverse complement strand
GGCCAGCAGAAGCATGACACCGATGCCCAGGGCCAGCACCACCAGCAGCACAGGTCCCAGGGTAGCCAGAATCACCACCAGCCCTGCCAGGGTTAATGCCCCGGAAAACACCTGGGAGACGCATTGGATCATCCGGGCGATGGCATCCTGATTACTGATGGCAAAAGCCGCCCGCTCTTTCAGGTCCAGGTAATGAGGGTCCTCCAGACAGGCATATTCCAGATTCATGATCTTCTCCGCCATCTGCCGCCTCATGGCCTGGCGCACATAAGTCTTCTTTACCTCCAGCCATCGCTCCAGCAGCTTCTCCAGCCAGGCCATGCCCACATTGTTCAGGACAATCAATCCCCCCAGCAGACACAGAACCGGTATTTCCCTGTGCCCCGTCAATTCTTCCACCAGGAATTTGGGCAGGATCACATTGAGCCACAGCTTGCCTGCCGCAGCCAGCGCCTGCAGCGCCAACAACAGAATGTAGGACGGAGATTCTTTCCACGCAAGTTTACAAAAATGTATCAGCTTCTTCATATCGCGCTCTCTTTCTGTTTAAAGTTCCGCATATTCCCTGCAGGCACACAGCCGTTGCCCGCTGTCATGCCGCTTTTATCCCGGCAGCAAGCAGGGCGCTGTCCGGGTACATGCTGTTTTCCTTTCGAGTCAGTACCGCCAGCGCTGCCAACGCATGGCCGTGCAACGAATGTTTGGCCGCTTTAGGCATCCAGGCATTCAAAAGTGCATTGCCCGGGCAGCTGTTGTTCCTGTTGGTAGTATTTGCCCTGAATGGTAAACATCCTGTAATACTCGCCCTCCAGAGCCATCAACTCCTCATGGCTGCCATACTCTTTGAGCCCGTCCCTGTCAAAGAGGGCGATCCTGTCGCAGAACCTGGTGCTGGCCAGGCGGTGGGAGATATATACCGCCGTCTTGCCTTTGACCATATCGGAAAAATTCTCATAGATCTCCGCCTCCGCCAATGCGTCCAGCGAGGCCGTGGGCTCATCCATGATGACCATGGGTGCGTCCTTGTAAAGCCCCCTGGCGATGGACAGCTTCTGCCGCTGGCCCCCGGAAAAGTCCGTGCCGTTCTCGTCGATAACCTTGAGCATCATCTGGTTAAGCCCCTCCGGCATCTCCTGCACCTTCTGCCACAGCCCCACCTTTTCCAGAGCCTCCTGTACCCGGGCATCATCCGCCTCCCCGCCCCCGGTCACATTCTCCCGGATGGGGAAAGCCAGGATATTCACATCCTGGAACACGGCGGAATAAAGCCGGTACAGATCCTTTTTTCGAAATCTCTCTATGTCGATGCCGTTGATATAGATATGGCCTGCCGTGGGAGGGAACAGTCCTGTCATCAGTTTCACCAGCGTAGACTTCCCTGCGCCGTTGACCCCCACTATGGCCAGCCTCTCGCCCTTATGTATGGTGAAATTCAGATCCCTGTAGATATAGGTATCGCTCCCCGGATAGCGGAAATCCACATGGTCAAAGACAATCTCCAGCGTCCCCTCTATATGGATTTCCTCCTTTCCCTCCTCCTCCAGCCGCTCATCCACCAGCCGGAAAAATTCTCCCACATACTGACATTGATTCCGGATATAGGTGATATCCCCGCCAAAGGCCAGCATGGAAGCCATCAGTGAATTAATCAAAGCCACATACATGGTAAAGGAACTGATGGGCATGCCGTTTATGGTCTGGCCGATCAAAATACCGTACATCATCACATTCGTCACAAGCAGGGTGAATATCCCCGCCAGTCCCACCAGATACTGGTGCCGGGCCAGGCGGGCCGTCAGGTTCTTCAAGTTCTCAATCTCCGACTGGTAATTCGCCAGGATGCGGTTCCGGAAATTATAGATGCGGATGTCCTTTCCGAAAGAAAAATCATGGGTGGTATTACAGTAATATTTGATTCTGCGATAATCTCTGGCCTCCTCTTCCCTGTGAGCATAGCGGAATCCGTGGTTCTGCCTGGAGGCCCACATGGTCACCGTCACATGTACCGCCAGAGCCAGCAGGATCAGAGGGCTTAAACCTGCCGCCAGCAGGATCATGCCCGCCATAGACACCAGGGCGGCGGGCAGCAGGCAGATTTTGTTGGATACCCCCTCGATGCCCTCCGAATTGTTGTTACCGGCGCTCAGGGCTTTCTCATTTTTCTCCCAGAAGGAGGCATCCTCCACATAGCGATAGTCCATACTGGTCAGCTTATCGCCCAGCTCCACCAGATAGAAAATGCGCCTGCGCATATTTTTTACCTGGATCATGTTCTCCACCCGCTTGGCCACGTACCCCAGCAGGGCCGCCGCCAGGAAATAGATCCCCAGGGCCGGGATCAGCCACTTCATGGCATCCGTGCCCTTTTGCTCCAGTATGCCGATGGCCAGCTTGGGCAAAAGAATAGCCAAAAACGGGTACAGCCCCGCACAGACCGCATGGAGAGCCACACGTCCCGTCTGTCTGGGATCTCCCTGCCTGATCTCCCTGATCAGACGCTTTACCACCGGCCAGGCCCGGTATTTCTGGTCCTCCTGCTTTTGTTTCGTCGCATCCTTCATCTTGTTTTCTCCTTAAGCTTTCCTTGTTCGCATCTCCGCACACAGGATATGCATGCATCCCATGATCTGTGGCTTTATGTAGATGAGTATATCACAAGCTATTATTTATTGCAATATACTATTTATTATTTTAGCAGATTTTATTCAGCCACAGCGAATCCTGCCAGGGATGCCCTTTTGCCCGTATGGGCCCAAAGCCCCCTCTGCCACTTCCCGCAATATTCCTTATATCCCGGCAGCCTGTCCGGTCTCCTGCGTATTGGCTGTTGGAAAGCTTCCTGGTTCCGGTCAGGAAGACGCAGAGGTGAGTCCTCATAGCCACGGCCCGTCTGTCCCCTTACTTTTGTACCAAAACCTGAATACTCTGTAAAAATATGGATGGTCAAACGGAACATAAAGTGTTATAATTTGGGATGAAAGAAAGACGTCGCTTACCGCGGCATTTTTTTCTTAATTTGACAGCCCCTGAAGCGGGCGGATAGGAGGCAGTGTGGATCATATAGTATGGCATGACAAGTATAACATCGGCGTGGACTTTATCGACCGGGAGCACAAACAGCTCTTTTCAACCGTGAACAAGCTGCTTAGGATCAGCGAGAATGAAGAGAAAAGTGAGTGGGTATGCCGGGAAGGCGCTAAATATTTAAGGAATCACGCAATAGAGCATTTTGAACACGAAGAGGAGTACATGCGGTCCATCAATTACAGTGAATACGAAATACATAAGCGCCTGCATGACAGCTTCCGTGACAGCACGCTCCCGGCCCTGGAGCGGGAGATGGAGGAGAACCAGTACTCGTTGGAATCCATCCGGCATTTCCTGGGTGTCTGCATCGGCTGGGTGATCGCCCACACGCAGACGGAGGATCTGGCCATCACCGGAAAGCAGAAAATCAGATGGGCCAACATCCCTCATGAGAAAGAAAAGGAGGCCCTGGAGCAGGCCGTTATCCAGCTGCTATATGACATCTTTAACTTAAAAGGGAATATGATCAGTGAACAGTATGCCGGTGAGGATTTTGGCAAAGTGGTCTGCTGCCGCTTTATTTACAGCGGACAGCAACAGGAAAAATGGGAGATTACATTGGTCTATGAGGAGCCCTTGCTTCTTAAGATCATCAGCGAAATATTACACACCCAGTATTCGAGGGTGGATGACATGGTGATCAATGTCGCCCGGTATCTTTCCCGTCAGTTTCTGGAACGGATACGGGAGAATTTCCCGTCCATTGACCTGTTCAAGGTGGAGAAGGAATCTCTGCTTAGCTATGAACAGCTGGCGGACTCCCTGGGGCGCACTCCCCCTGCCTTTTCGCTGCTGTTTGACACCGGAAAGGGCTATTTTGCATTCTGTGCCAACAGTTCCGAATCGGTCCGCGGCAAGCTCATACCCAACATTGATCCGAACAATGCCATGTCCGCGATCAATGAATTCCTGCACAGGGATAAACCGATCCTCAGAAATATCCTGGTGGTGGACGATTCCGATTTCGTGCGGGCCAGGATTGTCAAGCTGCTGTCGGAGAATTACAAAGTGTCGGAGGCCGGTTCCAGTGTAGCCGCCATTCAGAGCATAGCAGTGAAAAAGCCCGACCTGATCGTGCTGGATTATGAGATGCCGGTCTGTGACGGCAGGCAGACCCTGGAAATGATCCGCTCGGAAAAGAATACCGCCGATCTGCCTGTAATATTCCTCACAGGCAGGGGGGACCGGGAGAGCGTCCGGAAGGTCATGGCGCTAAAGCCCGAGGGATATCTGCTTAAGTCCATGCCGGATGTGGAAATCAAGAAATACATTGACACCTTCTTTGAAAAGAGAGGAGCGAAATAAAACGCTTCCGGCTCCACGGCCAGGCTCAAATCAGAATAACGCGGGACACGGGCATAGGGAAATATGCTTTCGTGCCCCGCTTTTTTGGTAATCCGTCAGATGCTTATATGTGGAAGGCATACTACTATAAAAACGCAGGAGTCCGTGAGAATTAGATTGTGGATCCCGCCGAAAGCTTGTGACTCTAAATGACTTTGAGGCCAATATCGTAAGCGTTCGATATCCTTTTGATTCCAGTATCAAGGTCAATATCTATGACGATTTGTTTATCAGCTTCTCCGAGATTGCTACTCTGCTGAATATTTAGCCAAAAAAAGGCATGTATTCTCTCTGCGTTTTTTCTGGGTATCCTATTAAAGGCAGATATGAAAATATCCGCCTTTAATCTTGCCTTTATGCTTCTCAAATCAGAGTATATGGTAAAATCCCTGTCATATGACAATGGGATGTGTATGGAAATGAACTACAAAGAAACAACAGATTTCCGCTGGTAATATATACAGCTTTACTCCTCACACTCTATGGTCACATCTCCCATATATTTCCTATCCATGTCATGACGTTTCTTACGGTTTTCCACCGTGTCGAAGACAATGGAAAAGTCATACCCCTCTGGGTAGAGTCTGTCCGCCGCCACATGAAGCTTCACCCGCTTATGGTTAATCCAGATTTTTCGATCCGGCAGCTGCACACGCAGGCATCCCCTGTCGTTCACCGGCTCGCAGACGATGCCGATTTTGTGATCGGGGCAGAGCATGACGCTGTCCCCCCGGAATGCCTCCAGCTGCTCCCCGACCATCGCCGTCAGAGTATACAGAATCCGCCGCACCTCGTTGTCCTCCTGAATCAGCAGCAGGGATAATTCCTCCTCATATTTCTGCACTGCCGCAGGTTCTATGAACAGGGTGTTGCTGGTGGAGGACTTGTCTATGACACTGCCGCTTATTCGGAACTTGTACTCCTTTTTCACAGGGACACAAATGCCCGCCGCGCATGACACAAAAGCTGTCCGACATGCACTCCTTATGGGTACGCAGTATGCTCTCCGCTTTCTCCTTGCGCTTCTCCTGAGTTCGCTGGATCTGACAGCGCAGGTCAAAAAGCTCCCGGGTGGCGTGATCCTCCACATGCCCGCTGCGGATTTGCTGGTGAATCTGCTCCCTGATCTCCCCCAGGGGCTGCAAATTATCCCCATAATAAGCCAGAGGAATCTGATACTGCTGCCCTCTGACCAGATAATCCTGCGTTCGCCGCACTGCCGAGAGCGCGGCCTCCACCCGCTCCAGCTGCTCCGGGTTCAGCATATCTCCCTTTTCCGCAATTAACAGAAGCTGCTCCATCCCCTCCAGGGATGCCAGCGGCGGCGTACCGAATTTTTCCAGAAGCTGACGGCTCTCCGTGGTCTCCCGCAATGCCGCGGTCAACTCCCTCTCCGCCAGGATAGGCCCCGCCGCCTCTATCCTGCTTTGGGCGGCGGCTGTCAGCGCCAGCCCCGCCCATATTTCCTTGATTCTCTCCAGCTCCAAGCCGGCGGTTGTCTTATGATTTTGATCCTTTTCCATTTCTCTGCTCCTCATACTAATCACGTTTTTAATTTAAACCTATATTGTCAGTTTGTTATACTGTTTGACACTCACCGATTCCTTCCAAGTTTTGGGGATATTGAAATTATGGCTCCATGGCCCCTCCTCACAGCCGATTCGTTTATCCTTTCCCCACGGCAAATGTTGTCTTATGCCCTCAACTTTTCAGGAACTGGCGCTCTCATAACGACGGATGCCGATGCGCCACGCCGCCGCTGTCAGCAGACTGAATCCGGCCGCAATGCCAAAGGCCCACAGACCGCCTGTCCAGGACAACTCCCCGATCAGGCTCTGCACCGGCACTGTGGCCATCAGTCCATAGGGCAGCAGACAGTAAAAAAGCAATTTGTACACCCCGTAGAGCGCTGTCCCCGGCAGCTTCATGCACAACTCCAGGGATGCCTCCTCCAGCTGATCCATCCGGGAGGTGGACAGTACATAAAAGGACAGGCTGCGCATCAGCACCTCCATATCGTAGTACAGCACGGCCATCAGCATCATCCACAGCAGGTACGCCGCCACCTGCCTGCCGCCGGGCCGCAGACCTCCCGTCCAGATCCCATAGCCGATGATGCACAGGCTCATTCCTACCAAAGGCAAAGAGCCGGGATTGATCTGCTCAAAGGACAGGCGAAACAGAGGACTAACCGGCTTGGTCAAATACAAATCCAACTCACCGCTGCGGATTTTCCCCGGAATGCTGATTATCCCAAAAAAGCACAGAGACATACTCACCGCATTCAACAGGGAAAAGCTGCCGATATACACCAGCATGGCCCCCCGGCTGCTTCTTAAAGGCATCTTTTCGCTGATTTGGCACAAAGCCCAGCACGGAGACTTCCCCGGATGTGGGTGCAATGATCCCTGTCAGCATCTTGATCAGTGTGGTCTTGCCCGCCCCGTTTGGCCCGATCAGTCCGATAAATTCTCCCTCCCGGACTTGCAGATCCATATGGCTCACCGCCGCCTTTTCCTCGTATTCCCGCTTGAAAAGACCTGTGATGCTGCCTCTGATTCCCTCTTTCTTCTTATAGCGCCTGTAGGTTTTAGATAAATCAGCCGCCTCAATGATGATCTTATTTTCTTGAATTTTTTTCATGTTTTCCTCCTACTGTTTAGAACTCTGCATGTTCCCTCTAAGTACACAGGGCCAGCAATCCGGCGCTTTTTGTTGCTCCCCTCTCCCCTAACCATAACCAGGCAGAAGCGTTTCTGCCTGTTCTGGCATCCCCAGCGCTCCTGGCGTTGTATGGGACAACTTCCTTAAGCTCCACAGTCTTCCCCTCCCCGTCCGCTTCCCTGGACAAAAAAAGACTATAAAACTCCCGTCCTACAGGCCAGTTTTATAGTCTTGATAATAAGAGACACTCAGAAATCCCGGCGGTATCCCCGGCATCAAAAAGCATGGCCAAACAGCCATGCTCCTGAATCTCTCAATCTATCGAATTCGGAAATATTTGTCAGCACATTGTAAGGCAGAAAAGAGGGCAGACTCCAAGCGTGTCAGCATCCATCACAAATGGCTGCATCCATACCCTCTGCAATATTTACTTGCAGTTTTCCTCCATTACAAACACAATCGACAAACAAACTTCCTCCTTATTTTTATTCCGCATCTGCTTCCCGGTACGAATATCGGCTTAAGATCAACCTTCCGGAAAGCCGGGAACCATTCTACGTCTGTCTGCATAAGCTCCGAGACGCCATCCCTGCGTTGTCATTAATATACACCATACCGGGCACAAATGCAAGCTATTTTTCATTTGTTCTTCCCATCCCCAACAAGCACCTTCTTCCCGCAAAACGCAAACCCATACTTCCGTATACGCTCCTGTGGTTTTCCTTCCTGCATGCCGCATGTTGGTAAACGACATAGGTCGTTTACCAACATGCGGCGTGGGGTGCATAAATCAGAAAATTTTATCGCTTTTCAGTATATGGCAGTTCCTATTTTCGATACATTCTCCAGATCACATACCCGAACGCACCGGAGATCAGCAGCAGCAGCGCTTCCACCACAGGGATGGGCAGATATCTTGCGGCGATCACCACCAGGGCATCCATCAGGAAATGAATCAGGATAGCCAGCAGATAATAAGGCAGCTTTTTCCTGCTCACCGCCAAGTATACCAGATAGGAAGCCGATATGTGGAAGATCATTGCCGCTATCCTCTCCAGCCCCACCATATAGAATTGCCAGGATGGGGCGGTACTCACAGTCATCAGCTGCGCCAGAACCTGTTGATAGGCTGCATCATCCACACTTCTCACACTGTTCAGCAGCATGGGAGCCTGCCCCCCGTTGATCATTGCAGCGATAGCCAGATTGGAAACACAGGTCACTCCGGCCAGGAGAATCGCCTCGATACCGCCATGGCCCACGCCGTACATAATGGCATTCTGCTTATTGAGATTCTTTTTCATGCATAGCTTCATAGCCAGATAGCGGCCCGTCTCTTCAAATATGCCGGCTGCCAGGCCACCATACAGGGCATACAGCCAGAGACTGCCCGTCAGCGCCGTGCCGCACACTTTAAACATTATGGTGTGCAGAATCTGTTCCAGTACCATGGCAAACAGAACAAATGTAGCCGCCCCGATCAGAAAAACAGATATCCGGGCCTTCGTCTTCCGCCATACAATCATGCACAGGGCGATGGGCAGCCCTACGGATACAATCAGAGAGAGGGCTATACCTGCAATACTGGCTAATGGAACATTTGGTATCGTTACATTATCTAACATATTTTCTCCTTTTCCGTTACGAAGCACCTGTCCTCCCGCGCAGCCCCGGTATAACAATCCCTGGCTATAATGCGTAAAACAAGCCCCTGCCACAGCAGGAATTGTTTTGCGCACTCAGATGACGCCCGCCTCAGTACCTGGCAATTTATTTGTATACGCGCAGTCTCTTTTACACTCCTCCGCTGTACTCATGGGCGCTAAGATTTTCCAATTCCTGCACACCCCATACTGCAAAATTATAGTAAACGACATATGTCGGAGGCTTATGGCAGCATGTGACTTGCAGGAGGGAAAATCCAATCGCTGGTGAGTATAACTGCTAAGACTTATATTTTACAGCAGTGCCATAGGCAATCACCTCTGCCGCCCCGGCCATGACCTGGGAGGAACCATACATAATGCCGATTATGGCATCGGCCCCCAGTTCCCTGGCCTCATCCACCATGCGCTTCACGGCAATCTGCCTGGCCTCGTTCAACATCTCGGTGTAACCCACAATCTCTCCGCCCACCAGAGTTTTCATGCCTGCCATAAAATCCCTTCCGATATTTTTGGTCTGTACCACAGTGCCCTTTACCATCCCCAGGGCCTCAATCTCCTGTCCGGGAATATAATCAATACTTAGAAGCTTCATCCTCTTCTCCTCCTCTAATCTCTCTGATCCTGCCCACCAGGGCCACTACCACGCCGACGCACACCACTGCGGTGACTCCCCAAAAGGGCAATAGTACCCACATCGGTATGGAGACCAGGTTCCTGATCCCTAAAACAATACCGGCCGGCACCAATGTCAGAAACAGCATTACTCCGGCCCCCAATACAGCTCCCTGTTGTTTTTTCTTATGGATATCCCTGTGAGTCCCATCCATAAACATCACTCCTTCCTGCTCCAGCTTATCCATCTGTTCCAGACAGCCGTCCACATCCAGAGTCTCCAGGCGACTTCTGCCCTCCAGCAGCTGCCTGCAGTACAGCTGCGTCCTGTGGAGGCTTTCCTTCTGACCCTCCAGCTGCACCAGTTGGCGCTCCAGAACATCCTCCAGGGTGTACTTCCCATGAAAAAGCTGCCTGATATCCTCAATTGGTACGGATAACCTGCGCAGCAGCCTGATCTGTTTCAGGCGCTTCACATCCTCCATGCCGTATTCCCGGTATCCGTTTTCCGAGCGTCCCACACTGAGCAGCCCCTGCTCCTCGTAAAAGCGGATGTTCTTGCGGGTGATATCCACCAACTCCTCCACCTGTTTGATCTTCATTGCGGATTCCTTCCCTTGCTTAAGGTCCTTTCCTTCTGTCTGGCAACCTGACAACCGCTGTCATTTTCCAATTCCTGCACAACACATGCTGCATCATTACAGTCAACGACATATGTCGGAGGCTTTATGGCAACATGCGCCGTGCAGGAAGGAAAATGTAACCGATCGTGCGTATACCCTGTTTATACAGCTTCCACCAGGTGGAAGGTCAAGTGTTTTTTCATTTTTTTAAGAGTAAACGAAATTAGAAGCCGTTTACTATCATTTCCTGGTTGAGCGTCCAGCAGATATACGTTCTTACCATAACTCCCATCTGCACGCTTCAGCGGGCATTTAAATCAGGATGGTGAAAATCCTTTTCACCCTAATGCGGAGAATGCCCGTATTGGGGACATTCTCCTGTGTGAGCCTTAGTACTTCTCCACGAAACAGCCTCTGCTGTGAGTTGGATCTGCACGGCAAGTCCCAGAAGTACTTCTCACACTATCCTCCCCAGCATCTCCCTGCAAAATTCCTGGGACAGACCGGCATCAAGTTCCGTCACCGTCTCTGACTGGTATGACTCCAATGCGCCCCTGAGGATGAAATGATACCTCTCCGGCAGATGGTCCAGCCCCCACTCCCCGCCCTGCTGCTTGGAGAGAATCAGGTTCTCCTCCACATAGGCGGCCACACGGCACAGATTCAGGATCACATACACGGGGTTGTCCAGCACATCCTCCCTGGCATTCACCACGTCCTGCCGGATACTGTCCAAATACGCCTCCCGCGGCACTTCGCCAAACACTTCCTCCACGGCTGCTCCCGCCAGCACGATCCCATATTTCCGCATAATCGTAAAATGCGCCGCCAGATCCGGGTCTGTGCCCTTCATGCGCTGGATATAGCCCTCCGGGTCATCCTGCCACCATTTCAGGTGCGCGGGGGAGAAATGCAATTCAAATGGCGTGGGATACACAAAATGCCCACAGACATCCTCCTTTACCACGCTGAGTTCCAGCCCTTTTTTCGGTGCCCGGGCATTCAACTCCGCCACCGTTTCCATAAACTGTCTTTTCTGCCGGTCCGTCATCTCCCCGTTTATGACCAAAATCAGATCAATATCGCTCTTTTCCGGGTTAAAGCAGCCCATAGCCAGGGAGCCGTGAAGGTACACACCTGTCAGCGCTTTCCCCAGGATATCTTTTGCCGCCAGAGTAATGCTGTCAAGCAGATCCCCGAAAAGTATTCTCATGACCTCAACCCTTTCTGATTATACTCACGAGTGATTAGATTTTCCTTCCTGACACCCCTCTTACACCAATCTCTCTTTTCCGTCCAATACCGCCTCCGCCAATGTATCCTTCTCGTACCGCAGCTTCAAAGAGAAAAAGTCCCGCCGCTCCTCCAGCAGCCGGAAAAAGATCTTGTCCCCCTCCCAGATAGGCAGCTGCTCCACCTTTGCCTTGGGCACCCACTCCAGATCCCCTTCCTCGCAGGCATGCATTATTCCAGAAAAACCCTCTGCTGTATATAAAAACATATACTCCGCAGGATACGTATCCGTCATGAAAGTAATCACGCCCCGCAGCCGGTATTCCGTCAAGGTCAGCCCCGTCTCCTCCGCCACCTCCCGCAGCAGACACTCCTCCGGCGACTCCCCCTCCTCAAAATGGCCGCCCACGCCGATCCACTTATCTTTGTTGATATCCTGCTCTTTCTTCACCCGGTGCATCATCAGGTAGGCACCGTCCCGTTCAATATAACATAATGTAGTCAAATTCCTCGCCATAATTACCTCGTCCCCCTTGGCCGGGTTTTCCACTCACTCCTGTGCCGGGGCCAGTGTCAGGTAGCTGCTGACACAATACAGCACCTGCCCTCCATACTCCACCCGGGACCAGCCCACCTCCGGGTTGATTCCGGTCCGCACCACCACATCCCCATACCGGATCGTCGCCACCACCACCGCATCCGGGTTGGTCACGCTGGGCAGGGCTCTGAGATTGGTCTCGATCTTAGCCGTCATCAACTCATAACAGTCCGTAAATTTGGTTTTGATCCCATCCTCTTCAGGCTCCGGCGCTGGCACAGCTTCCGATGTGGGTTTCGCAACATGGTAGGATAAATCCGTGGTCAGCAGATTTGTCACCGCATAACATATCCTGTCCCGGTACACCAGCCTGGACCAGCCGCTGTCGCTCATGCCGGTGCGCCGGGCCGTATCCCCGTTCTGCAATGTCCAAAGCACCGTGCTGTCCTGCCCCTGGCTGGGAATGTCCCGCAGGTTGGTGGACTCCTTGGCCGTCACCACCTCATCCACTTCCAAAAAGCGCATCAATGCCTCCACATCCGCATAAGCCTGATCGGGAGCCTGTCCGTCTATGGCTTCCGCCGCCCCCTCATAGCCAAAATACGCGTCCCTCCTACACGCCCTTCGCTACCTCTTTGGAGCGCAGTTGCTTGGCCTCGTACAGCCGCTCGTCCGCCACACTCAGCGCTTCCTCCAAGGACATACCGCTGTCCGCTCTCAGCACACAGGCTCCCGCCGAAACGGTAACATTATATTCTTTGTCCGTGCCTTCGTTGAAATTCCGGAATGTATTGTACAACTCCTCCAACGTTTCCAGCCCCTCATCCGCTCCGTCATAGGGACATATATAGGCAAACTCATCCCCGCCGATCCGCCCTGCCACGCCGTCCTTCCCGGCAGCCCGGGCCAGCCTGTCAGCGATGGCCTTCAGAGAGAAATCCCCCTCCTCATGCCCATAGCGGTCATTGATGATCTTCAGATTATTCATGTCCGCATAGACCACCAGCGCATCCCTGCCCTGACGCTGGCAGCGCTCCACCGCCCGCTGCCCCTCCTCGTACAATCCCCGGCGGTTCCAGATCCCGGTCAGGCTGTCCGATTTGGACAGGTTATCCAGGGCAATATTATTTTCCTTTAATATAACCAGGCTGTCCTCCAGATCCTGCTGGATTTTCTGATTGGCACGCAGCAGCTGGATCATCTTGGTGGCAGAGCTTAAGTGATTGACCAGAAATTCTCCGCTTTCATAGATACTTTCTGTCAGTTCACAGAGGATCACCCCCTCCAGCACCTCGTTAAAAAACAGGGGGAACAGCACCATGCAATCCTGCTGTATGCCCTTATTATCTGTAAAAAGCTCTGCCAATGTCTTCTTCTGCTCCATGGCCGGCACTACCTGTACCTCTCCCGCCTTCAAAACCGCCTTCAGATACAATTCCTCCGGGGCCTGGAAAGGGTCGCTGACCAGATGGGTGACGGGAGACTCAAAGATATAGATCCCCGCATTCTGTACCTGGAGCCAGTTCAGATTTTCCAGCAATGTACCATAACTCTGATCCGTCCCCTTCTCAAATTGCAGCGTCTTCTGCACAAACATCTTCATGTCAAAGCTGTCTCTCTGGCTTTGTTCCTGCATCTCCCATATTCTCTGATCCATCACGCGGATCACGCGCTGGTAAATCAGAGGAAACAACTCCCTCTGGGCCTTGGTATAAGCATTTCCCGTGCCCAGCAATATCTTTTGAAGCTTGCGGAATACAATCATCAGATTGTCCACATCCGCATATGCAATCGTATCCACATTCAGAAACTGTTCCAGCAGCCCCTTTACCTCCCAGACTCCCTCTTCCTGCTCCTCATAGATAGAACGGACACATTTTAGCAGCGCCTTAAAGGAATGCCTGAATTGCTCCACTGTTTTCTGCATGTCTTCATGCCTGCAGCGGTAAAACACATCCTCAAACCATGTGTCCATCATCTGTGCGTCTATTACATGCTCCCTCTGCTCCTCTTCCAGATTGCCAATGGAATCCCTTCTGACAAATTTGGTGGGCAGCACCTTACTATGCACATTCTCTCCCTGCAATTTACACAAAACCAGTTCCAGCGCCGCCTCGCCCAGTTCCGCCGGGTCCGCCCGCACGGAGGACAGCGGCGGGGACGCCTTGGCGGCCGCCTGTATGTTGTCATATCCAAACACCTGTATATCCCTGCCGATCTGGAGCTTTCTGCGCTTCAATTCCTCATACAGTCCCAGGGCCGTATCATCGTTGATGCAAAACACGGCCTCCAGATCCGGATTATTGTCCAGCAGCCTGACAAAAGCCTCCTGGCTGTTGCGGGTCAGATTTCCCGCTTCATACAGGCCCTCCTGCACAGCCAGACCGTGTTCCTGCATAACCTGGAAAAAAGCCTCTCTCCGCTCCCTGGCATCGGAGTTGTCCGCCGGCCCTCCAATCATACCGATCCTGGTGCAATGCTTCTGCCCGATCAGACATTCCAGCCCCTCCCTGACACCGGAAAAATTGTCAAAGGTAACACTGTCATAGCCCGGCAGCTGGGAAGCCACCAGCACACAGGGAATTCCCTCGTACTGTCCCATCAACTCCAACATGCGCTCCGAAGTACTGAAGCACCCGATACAGCCCGTGGCCGCCACTATCGCGTCCAGATTCTGCCGCCGGGCATAAGAAAGGATCGTCCCATACTGATATTCATATCGAAGATCCCGGGTATCCGACACATCCCGATCCACATATTTTGCCGGGAAAACAACCAGGTTTACACCCCTTCTCTTAGCCGCCCTCACCGCGCCCTTACAGATAATCCTGGTAAAGTCGTCCATGATGCCGCTGACCAGCACACCCACTGTAATTTTTTTCTGTCTATCCATCATATCCACTCCTCATGCCCCCTCATGCAAACGCCTGCACAGCTGCCATACTCATGACCGATTACATTTTCCTTCCCGCCCGGTGCATGCTGTCCGGTTATACTACAGATACCGTGCGGAAACCGGAAAAGCTTAACGGTTGCTATACGGACGAGCGCTGAGATTATCCGATTCCTGCACGGCCCATACTGTATAATCAGGCAGCGTATGACGTGCAGAAAGGAAAATCCTACCTCTTGTAAGTATAGTATAAGCCTATGGATACACTATAGGTAATTACCCTTATAAATACTATACGGCGAAAGAGGTATAACTGTCAAGAACTGTACTGGAAAGGGCCCCTATCTATGGAAGACTACCAGCTGGCCTATGCATTGTAAGCACCCTGTCGTCTAAGCTGACATAATGGTGCGCAACCTGCAGTTGTATGTGTATTCCATCAACAGTTGGTTGTGTATCTGCCTGTTTCATGTTATTCTGGTTGTATACGCACGAACAGACAGATTTCCCTTCCCGCACGGCACCTGTTGCCCGATTATGCAACCGGTGACAGGAACTATACTGATGAGCGCTAAGATTTTCCAATTCCTGCCCGGCACATGTCGCGTAATCGGGCACCCTGCGCCGGGCAGGAAGGAAAATCTAACCGCTCGTAAGTATAACAAATCTGAACCGAAAATACGACGTTTTTATCCGGATTTAAGTCGCAGCACAGCTGCGGCATGGAGGTTCGTATGGAACACAGTACACTGAACACCCGAACCGGGCGGACGGATCTGCTATACCGTCCCCGCGTGCCGGCAAGGGAAATCCACAAATTTAATTAAGGAGGACTATGACATGCTCACAGAATTTGCAGAACGATTTACCCGGCTCCGTCAGGACCTGGGCTACACACAGCAAAGGGTTGCCGAAAGACTGGGGGTCACACCCCAGGCTGTATCCAAATGGGAAAACGGCACAAGCCTGCCTGACGCCGAGATGGTCCGCTCCATTGCCCAGCTGATGGACTGTTCCACAGACTACCTGCTGGACCACCAGCCTTCTGCCATCTCCCAGCGGAATCTGGAATCGGTACAAAGGCAGACCGAGATCGAAAATATGATACAAAAATCTGTCCTGGTATTGGAAGTAGGCGAAGGGCTGGTTGATATGCTGTTGGCGGAAAAGAATAACAACTATGCCCTGATTCACAATATGCGTATGAGGCTTGGAGATCAGATGGGCATTATAATACCCGTTATCCAACTCAGGGACAATATCACTCTGGGAGAGAAAGAATACCGCATCCTGCTCCATGGCCGGGAAACGGTGGCCCAAAATGATTCGGAATACCCCAAATATTTTTATGTACGGGAAAATATATTGCCCGTAACCGAGTGGCGCATGGCATGGCCTGAGGGAAAATGGCTGGAAAAGCAGGAAAGGATACCAGAAGGATATGCGGAGTTCTCCGCCATGGACTGCATTGTGACCCACCTGGCGGAAGTAATCCTGCAATATTATGACAGGATTCTGAACCGCCAGCTCACTGCCGACCTGGTGGACATTGTGCGCAGACGTTATCCGGCAGCCGTGGATGGCGTGGTTCCACAGCTGGTAAGCCTGGGCCAATTGCAGCATATACTTGCCAGGCTGGTCACTGCAAGAGTGCCTGTCAATCGTTTGGATTACATCATAGGGTATCTGGAGGAGCATCCCCTTGCCTGCAAGGAGGAGACAGAAGCGGCAATCGCCGCATTGACTCAGGAATTAACTTAAAGAAAGGGGCTGTGAAGATTTTCACAGCCCCTTTTATCACTTTTTATTGCCTGCTGTCATAAGAAGATTGATTGCTCACCGCATTCAAATTAGACATATTCTTATAGAAATTATAGGCTTTGGCCGAATTCTGAAGATTCTTATGCATGTTTTTCCTCTCCCTGGAAAAATAGCTTTCTATCAATGCTTTATTTCGAACCTCCTGAGCCTGTATGGATACACCCAAATCCGTAATCTCCTTGATCTGTTGCTGGAGAATCCGAATCTGTCCCGCGTATCTCTCCCGGTTCCCCTGAAGCTCTTCAGCCAGTCTCTGGTACATGGCCTCAAATCCATCATCCAGCCGGGTCAGCTTTTGAATCAGGCGCTCCTTTTCTTCTAAGGCTGTGTCAAAGAGGGACATATCCACCTCCTCCGCCGTGAAGACCTCTTCCTGCTTCCTGTTATACTCCTGTATCTCCAGAAGCACCTGGCGCTTTGCTGTCAGGCTCTCCTGCAATATACTCAACTGGCTCTCCATTAATTAGCCCCTTTCGCCTGATTGATCCGCATAACCTCTTTCCAGGTATCCCGGACAGAACGCAGATGCCCATTGATCTCCTCGAGAATCTCCTTATCCTTCTTATAGTTGGCCTCCACCAGACGCTGCGACAGATAGACATAGATGTTCTCAAAATCCTGGGCCACCGGATATTTCATATCCAATGTCTGGCGCAGGTAATCTATTATCCTTTGAACCTTTACAATATTGGTATGCGCCTTGGGTACATCCTTCTGCTCTATCGCCAAAAGTGCGATATTACAAAATTTGATCGCTCCCTCATAAAGCATCAATGTCAACTCTGCCGGAGATGCTGTGAGTATCTTGCTGTTGTTATATTG
>CAMWSA010000034.1 GCA_947176785.1 uncultured Lachnospiraceae bacterium | reverse complement strand
CCGAGATCTACACAAGGCTATTCGTCGGCAGCGTCAGATGTTTATAAGAGACATGGTCAATATATACGAAAAACGGGCTTGGAAGATAATTTGTTCCACATATTTTCTTCATGCAGTGGCAAGCCGCCTTTATTTTGTATATATTGACCATCCACTGTTCCCGGAAATGGAGTTTTGCAATCGCCTATGAATATATAGTGAGGAAAGGAGGAGCCGGATATGAATATTAATATTTCTAAACTGTCAAGAACGGATGCCATAGTGGGCATTTATATTCTGGTGGCTTTCCTGATGTTTATTGTTTCGCTGCCGGCCATGCTGCTGGACGTATTTATGGCCTTTAATATTGCCATAGCCTTTACGATCCTGTTTGTGTGTATGTTTACCAAGGAAGTGCTGGATCTGTCCTATTTCCCTACGATCCTGCTCTTTACCACCATATTCCGTATCGCCATGAACGTCTCCTCCACCAGGCTGATCCTGACTACCGGAACATCCGGCAATGTGGTTAAGACCTTCGGCCAGTTCGTGGGTGGCGGTGATCTGATTGTCGGTGCCATCATCTTTATCATTCTGATATTGATACAGTTTCTGGTGATCAATAAAGGTTCCGAGCGTGTGGCGGAGGTGACGGCAAGATTCACCCTGGATGCCATGCCCGGTAAGCAGATGGCTATAGACGCAGACTTAAACACCGGTGCCATCACAGATGAGGAGGCCAGGGTCCGGCGGGAAAAGATACAGCTGGAATCCAGCTTCTTCGGTTCAATGGATGGTGCCGTAAAATATGTTAAAGGTGACGCCATAGCGGGACTGCTGCTGACAGCTATCAATCTGATCGGCGGTATTGCCATGGGTATGCTTCGGGGCGGCATGGATATCGGCGGCGCGCTGGATAACTATGGCATCCTGACCATAGGTGACGGCCTGGTGAGCCAGATTCCCTCTCTGCTGATTTCCCTGTCCACCGGTATTCTGGTGACCAAGGGCGGCAAGGAGGCGGAGTTTGGCCCGATTATCATCAAGCAGCTTTTCGGAATCCCCAAGGTTATGTATTTTGTGGGGGCTACCCTTGCCATCCTGGGCTTTGCCACAGAACTGAATACCATACTGTTTGTGGGCATGGGCCTGCTGTTTGTGGTGGGAGGCCGGGGGATTGCCGCCAATCTGGAGACTACGGCCACCGAGGCCATTGTGGACACCGAGGAGGCGGCGGCGGAGGAGATCCGCCAGCCGGAGAATGTGAACAGCCTGCTGCAGGTGGATCCCATCGAGTTGGAGTTCGGCTATGGTATTATTCCGCTGGCGGATGTAAACCAGGGCGGCGACCTGCTGGACCGGGTGGTGATGATCAGGCGGCAGATGGCGCTGGAGCTTGGTACTGTGGTGCCGATTATCAGACTGCGTGATAATATCCAGCTGAACCCCAATCAGTATATCATTAAGGTGAAGGGCATACAGGTCAGTGAGGGAGAGATACTTTTTGACCACTATATGGCTATGAACCCCGGGTATGTGGAGGAGGAAATCACAGGTATTCCCACTTTTGAACCATCCTTCCATCTGCCGGCTATCTGGATTACAGAGGGCCAGCGGGAGAGGGCGGAGAGCCTGGGATACACGGTGGTGGACCCGCCCTCCATCATAGCCACCCATCTGACGGAGATGATCAGACAGTATATCTCGGAGCTGCTCACCAGGCAGGATGTGCAGAATCTGGTTAACAATATGAAGGAGACCAACCCTACTCTTGTGGAGGAATTGGTGCCAAAGCTTCTGGGAATCGGCGAGATCCAGAAGGTGTTGCAGAACCTGCTCAGAGAAGGGATTTCCATTCGGGATATGCTGACCATTATGGAGACCCTTGCGGACTATGGCTCCACCACCAGGGATACGGATGTACTCACGGAGTATGTGCGGCAGAGCCTGAAGCGGGCAATTTCCCGGAGGTTCTTCCCTCCCAATGAGACCAGCAGTGTGGTGACCCTGGATCCTAAGATCGAGCAGGAGATAATGGGCAGCATAAAGCAGACAGAGACGGGAGCGTATTTGAATCTGGACCCTGCCCGTTCCAAGGCTATATTAAACTCGGTGGGAAATGAGGTACAGAAGCTGGAGAACCTTGGGAAAAGTCCGATTATTATCACGTCCCCTATTGTCAGGATGTACTTTAAGCGCCTGACAGAGGATTATTACAAGGAACTCATCGTGGTATCCTATAACGAGATAGAGTCCGATATTGAATTACAGTCAGTTGGGATGGTGACAGCGTAATGATTATAAAAAAATTTACGGGAAAAACAGAGGCAGAGGCCACGGAAGCCGCCCAGAAGGAGCTTGGAAAAGGTGTGGTAATTATGAGCGTCCGGCAGGTAAAGCCCAAGGGCATCCTGGCATCGTTCAGATCAAAGCTGACAGAAGTGACAGCAGCCCTGGAAGAGGAACCCCAGCGCAGCGCTTATGTCAGGAAGGAGCAGGCAGCGCGCACAGTCCCGTCACCGGAAACCATCACCGAAACCTTAGAGTCGCCTGCCCCGGTCTCCAGTGCCGCCCGCAGCATAGAGGAGAAGCTGGAGAACCTGCAGACTCTGTTGGAGAGCCAGCTTCAAACCCGTCAGTCCCAACAGGCGGAGGGCCAGCAGCCCAGGATGGAGGGCCAGGATGGCCCGGCGGGGGAGTTGCGCCCGGGCGAGACAGAGCAGTCCGAGCGGGATGCGTCAAGTGAGGCCGAGAATGCGGAGCAGAATGATGAACTGAAGAAATTTCGTCAGCTGATCTATGACACCATGGTAGAGAATGAAGTGGATGAAAAATATCTGGAGAAGGTTATGGAGGAGATCGACAAGATCCAGAAACCTAATATGCCTTTTGACTATTTGCTGGCAAGTATCTACCAACGGATGATTCTGAAATTCGGCAAGACGGAGGAGGACACGGAGGTGTCCCAGAAGCCCCGGATTATAACCTTTATCGGCCCCACGGGCGTGGGGAAGACCACTACCATCGCCAAGATAGCAAGTCACTATGTGGTGGATCAGAAGAGGCAGGTGGCCCTGCTGACCCTGGATACCTACCGGATTGCGGCGGCGGAGCAGCTGCGCACCTATGCCAATATCCTGATGGTGCCCTTCCGGGTATTGTACACGGAGGAAGAGTTGGCCAGCGCTATCCAGGATTTTCAGGATTACGAGTACATTTTGGTGGATACGCCGGGGCATTCCCCCCAGAACAGGGAGCAGCTGGGCAACTTAAAGCAGATGCTGGCACAGATGAAGCAGGTGGCGGAGTGCCGTTTTTATCTGGTACTCAGTGCCACTACCAAATACAGGGATTTGATTAAAATTGCGGACAGCTACAGGCAGATTGCGGATTATCAGCTGATTTTTACCAAGCTGGATGAGACGGAAGCCCTGGGGAATCTGCTGAATATGCGGCTCTATACAGATACGACCATCGCCTATGTCACGCATGGGCAGAATGTGCCGGATGACATTGAACCGTTCAACCCCCAGAAGACAGTGAAAAAGCTGCTGGGCGGGGGGAGGCAGTGACCGGCCTTATCATATCAGGAAAGGATACCATATGGACCAGGCTGAACAATTACGAATAATCAAAGCGGGACAACAGTCCAGGCCCTTGGCCAGAGTGATTACCGTCACCAGCGGCAAGGGCGGCGTGGGCAAGTCCAACACTTCTATCAACCTGGCGATACAGTTCCGTAAAATGGGACAGCGGGTGATCATACTGGATGCGGATTTCGGGCTGGCCAACATAGAGATCATGTTCGGTACGGTACCCAAGCATAACCTGTGCGATTTGATTTATCAGGGAAAGAATATAAAGGAGATCATTACCTGGGGGGCCATGGATGTGGGATTTATTTCCGGCGGGTCAGGGATTGTGGGCATGGCAAATCTGAGCCGGGACTATCTGGTTTACATTATTCGGAATCTGGCCCAATTGGATGCGGTTGCCGATATAATTATCGTGGATACGGGCGCAGGTATCTCGGATGCGGTGCTGGAGTTTCTGGTAGCCAGCGGGGAGATTTTGCTGGTGACCACACCGGAGCCCACCTCCATCACGGATTCCTATTCCCTGCTTAAGTCGCTGAGTATCCATCCCAGGTATGACAGCAGTACCACGGCGGTAAAGATGATTGCAAACAAGGTGGAGAAGGAAGAGGAAGGCGAGGTACTTTTTAACAAGCTGGACGCGGTGGTGGCCAGATATCTGAAGATCCCCATCAGTTTTCTGGGGGTAATTCCTCAAGATCCCCTGCTGGCCAGGGCGGTGATGCAGCAGACGCCGGTTTCCATACAGAGTCCGGGGGCCAGGTCTACCCAGGCATATGAGAAGATTGCGGCGAAGCTGATGAACCGGGAGGAAAGCAACAGTCAGACCAGGCGTGGCATGGCGGCGTTTTTCTCACATATAATATCTGGTAGGAAGATTTAGGAATTGTTCTGCCGGGCGGAGGTCCTGGCAGGGCGTTATGGAATTTATAATAAGGAGACGTCACAATGAACAACATGATATCCAATTTTATTGAACCGGGCAACAAGATTGAGATCCAGATGGTGGAGTCGCGGGAGGGCCAGGGCAGCGAACCCCCTAAGACTTACATCAGCCAGATCCAGGATGTCCTGTCCGAGAATCAGCTGGAGCTTGTGATGCCCATGGAAAAGACAAAGCTGATCCTGCTCCCCATGGATAGGGAGTATAACCTGGTGATTTATTCCGGCAGCAATCTATTCCAGTGCTTTGCCAGGATCATAGACCGCTACAAGAGCAATAATATATACACCCTGGTGGTGGAGATGACCAGCAATCTGCGCAAATTCCAGAGAAGGGAGTTTTACCGTTTCAGCTGTGTGCTTGAGATGAATTCCCGGAATCTGGAGGAGGAAGAGGTAAGGGCCATTGAGGAGAGAGACCCCCACAGCAATCTGATTCCCGGTTTGCCGCTCAAGCGCAGTGTCATCGTAGATATCAGCGGCGGCGGCCTGCGCTTTTTGTCCACTCATCCCTATGAGCCGGGCAGCCTGATTTATATCAGTTATAATCTACTGCTGTGCGGCAAAAAGAAGGAATACGAACTGGTGGGCAAGGTCCTCAGTTCGGAGAAACAGGAGGATCGCAAAAATACCTACGAGCATCGGGTGCAGTATGTGGATATTGATGCGGATGTGCGGGAAGAGATTATCAAGTATATCTTTGAAGAAGAGAGAAAGCATAGGAAAAAGGAACGGCTGGGATTATGACGAAAAAAATATTGGTAGTAGACGACTCTGCACTCATGAGAAGAGTCCTGTGTGATATAATAGGCAGTGATGAAAGGTTCGAGGTTGCCGACCGGGCCAATGACGGCCAGGAGGCATTGGAGCTTTTGAAAAAAAACAGCTACGATGTGATGGTGCTGGATGTGAATATGCCCCGGATGAACGGCCTGCAGCTTTTATATGAGTTGAGGAAAGCCAATATTTCCGTTCGAATTATGATGGCCAGCACGGATACAAGAGACGGGGCCAGGACCACCTTGGATGCGTTGGAACTGGGCGCCCTGGATTTCGTACATAAACCGGACAATGCCATAAGCTGCCGGGCGGAGGATTTCAAGGAGGAATTTTTGAAGACCCTGGCGGCTGTGGCGGACAGCCGGCCACCGGTGTTGGAGAGCAAGGCCGTGAAGCAGGAGGTCCGCACCACCACCCGGAAGCTTGTGGAGATTGCCCGAAAGCATGGGACGGGGATCAACGGCAAAAAAATCGTCGCCATCGCCAGCTCCACCGGCGGCCCCAAGTCTCTGCAGTCTGTAATTCCCAGACTGCCTGCGGAGCTTCAGGCCCCTGTGCTGATTGTCCAGCATATGCCAAAAGGCTTCACGGCGTCACTGGCTGACCGTCTGGACTGTCTTGGGGAAATTTGCGTGAAAGAGGCGGCAGAGGGAGAGGAGTTGCAAAACGGCAGGGTTTATCTGTCCATGGGCGGAAGCCATATGAACATAAGAACCGGTGCTTCGGGCAAACCTGTGATCCATTATTCCGATGAACCCAGTCGAGAGGGGGTAAAACCCTGCGCCAACTACATGTATGAATCCCTGATGGAATGTGGATATGACGAGGTCATATGTGTCGTACTCACAGGGATGGGAGCGGACGGAACGGAGGGCATAAAGAACCTGAAATCAAAGAAAAAGGTACATGTAATCGCACAGGACCAGGAGACCAGCGTGGTATATGGTATGCCCAGAAGCGTGGCAAAAGCGGGGCTTGCTGATCAGATTGTGCCGCTGGAGCAGATTGCGCAGGAGATCATACTAAACGTGGGGGTAAAATGATATGGACATAAGCCAGTATCTTGAGATTTTCATCGACGAGAGCAATGAGCATTTACAGAACCTGAACACCCAGATTCTGAATCTGGAGTCGGAACCGGAGAATATGGACACGATCAATGAGATTTTCCGGGCTGCGCATTCCCTGAAGGGTATGGCCGGAACCATGGGCTACAAGCGTATGCAGACGCTGACCCATGATATGGAGAATGTGTTTTCAGAGGTCAGGAACGGGAACATCAAGGTGAGCCCGCACATGGTGGATATCCTGTTCCAATGCCTGGATGCCCTGGATGAGTATGTGAACAATGTCAAGGAGTCTGCCGACGAGGGCACTAATGAGAATGAACCCTTGATCAGGCAGTTGAACGCAGTCCTGGACACTCCGGAAAAGGCGAAAGAGAGCGCTCCCGCAGAGGCAAAGGAGAAGGCGGGAGAGTCCGGAGACTGCCGTAAATGGCTGGAGATCCAGTTGGATTCCGCGCAGCAGCATGTGATAAAGGCGGCGACGGAGCAGGGGAAGAATGTGTTTGGCCTGACGGTCACCGTGCAGGAGAGCTGCATCCTGAAAGCGGCCAGGGCATTTCTGGTGTTTAAGGCGGTGGAGGAGCTGGGAGAGATTATTGTGTCCAATCCCTCCGCCCAGGATGTGGAGGATGAGAAGTTCGACCTGGACTTCAGCCTGATCGTTGTGGCGGACGGGGATATTGAGACGCTGAAGACCGCTGCGGCCAGTGTGTCGGAGATATCCTCAGTGGTGGGGGAGGCTATTGTCCTGGACAATATGGCGGCCAGGGATAAGTATGGGGAAACTCCTCATGAGCCTAAGCCCCAGGCGGCTCCGAAAGTGGCGGTTGAGCAGAATACCGCCCAGGCGGCGGTGACAGAGGCAGCGCCTGCGCCGGCGGCGGAACCTGCGGGCAAGCCTGCGGCTCCCAAGGCGGGAGACAAGAAGCAGGCTCCCGGCAAGCCGGTGGTGAACCGTACCGTCCGTGTGGATATCGAGAAGCTGGATGTGCTGATGAATCTGGTGAGTGAGTTGATTATCGCCAAGAATTCCCTGGTGTCCGTGTCCAACCAGGTGCAGGGGCAGAACCAGAGCGTCAATGAGCAGATTGAATATCTGGAAAATGTGACCACTAATCTGCATGAATCTGTCATGAAGGTGAGAATGGTGCCCATTGAGAGCGTGGTGAGCAAGTTCCCCAGAATGATCCGCGATCTGTCCAAGAAGCTGGATAAGAAGATGGAACTGTATATGACAGGTGAGGAGACCGAACTGGACCGCACGGTGGTGGACGAGATCGGTGATCCCCTGATGCATCTGCTGCGCAACTCGGCGGATCATGGACTGGAACCGGCCGAACTCCGTGTCCAGAGGGGGAAACCCGCAGTGGGCTCCATTTTTCTGGATGCCTATCAGGACGGCAATAATGTAGTGATCGAGGTCAGGGACGACGGCAACGGCATAGACGTTGAAGCCGTGAAAAACAAGGCTTTGGAGCGGGGTGCCGTCACTCCGGAGCAGGCCGCCAACATGACGGATAAGGAGATTATCGACCTGCTGTTCCTGCCCAGCTTTTCCACAGCCAAGAAGGTGACGGACGTATCGGGCAGAGGCGTGGGGCTGGATGTGGTGAAGTCCAAGATCGAGGCGCTGAGCGGCGAGGTGGAGGTTAAGAGCAAGCTTGGCGAGGGAAGTACCTGGACAATCCGGCTGCCCCTGACACTGGCGATTATCCAGGCGCTGATGGTGGTTGTCGGCGGAGAGAAATATGCCATATCCCTGGGAACGATCCAGACCATTGAGGATATTGCCCCTGAAGAGATCAAGCTGGTGCAGAACAAGGAGGTAATTCACTTAAGAGGGTCAGTTATCCCCCTGATCCGCCTGTCCAATGTACTGGATGTGGAAAGCACCAAGTCCCCCGAGGAGCATCTGATGGTGGTCATTGTGAAAAAAGGAGACAAACTGGCAGGTCTGGTGATTGATGATATGATCGGCCAGCAGGAAATCGTTATTAAGTCCCTGGGAAAATATATCAAGCAATGCAAATTCATCAGTGGCGCGACGATTCTTGGAGATGGCGAAGTGGCGCTGATACTGGATGCCAATGCGCTTATATAAAGGAATTCGGAAACGGCATATTCCCGGAGAGCGCACTGGGCAGCATACGGACATCCAAGTGGCCGGATGCTTCTCACCGGGTATGTGTGGCATCAGGGAATATGCGGAACTTTTATTTAAGAAGGGGATAACGAGATGGAAGAGATAAAGGTAGTCGAGAATAACGAGGCGGCGAGTGCAGCGATAACCCAGCAGTATATTGTGGTGCGCCTGGGCGAGGAACAGTATGGCGTAGACATCCGGTATATTGACAATATTGTGAGGATGCAGAAGATTACCCGGGTACCCAAGGTTGCACCGTACTTAAAGGGTGTGATCAACCTGCGCGGCGAGGTGATCCCCATTATGAGCCTGCGGCTGAAGATGTTTTTGCCGCAGGACGAGATAACCAAGGCCACCCGTATCATTATCCTGAAGCTCGGACAGTATGGCAGCATCGGCGTCATAGTGGATGAGGTGAAGGAGGTGGTTACATTGGATGAGGGGCAAATCGAGAAGGTTGCTTACGATTCCAAGGATGACAAAATGAATTTTATAGGTGGAATCGGCAAGTATGAAGGCGGATTGATTTCGCTGCTCGATTTCAACCTGGTGATGCAGGAGAGAGAGAATACTCCATAATCAATAGTGGAACTCTAGTTAAGGAGATAACTTATGTCAGAGATGAGTTTGGAGCATGTGACAAACAATTATTTAGACGTGCTGCGTGAAATCGGTAATATCGGTGCCGGCAATGCCATGACGGCACTCTCCCAGATGCTGCAGAGCAAGGTGGATATGCAGGTCCCCCAGGTGCGGCTTCTGGAGTTTTCGGAGGTCGGAGCCATGGTCGGCGGTGAGGAGCAGCTGATGGTGGGTGTGCTTCTGGGCGTGGAGGGAGATATCACCGGCAGCATTATGTTTTTGGTGGAATTGGAAGCAGCCAAGGGATTGGTTAAGAAGATGATGATGGGGTATGAGTCCGGACAGCAGGGCCTGGACGAGATGGAAACCTCCGCCATGATGGAACTGAGCAATATTATAACGGGAGCGTATCTGAATTCGCTGGCCACATTGACGAACCTGTGCATTTTCCCTACACCGCCGAGCCTGACTGTGGATATGGCGGGCGCTATTTTGAGCGTGCCGGCCATTATGTTTGGTGAACTGGGGGACAATATTTTGATGATCCAGTCCCGATTTTCCGATGAAGTTGAGGTTGACGGGTACTTTATATTGATCCCTGATTTGCCATCATATCAAAAGATTTTATCAGCACTGGGCATTGTATAGGGGCTAAGCGAGGAGGCGGAATGTACGGATGGGTAATATCATTACAGTTGGCATGGCAGATTTAAAAACTTGTAAGAGTCCTGATGGATTGATTACGTTAGGACTCGGGTCCTGTATTGGAATTGCCATTAGAGACCCTAAAACAGGAATCGGAGGTCTGGCGCATATTATGCTGCCGGACAGTACGTCAATCCGGGGCAATCAGAATATCGCAAAATTTGCGGATACGGGTATTGTGGAGCTGGTGCGGCAGATGGAGAAGATGGGGGCTTCCAGGATCAGGATGGTTGCGAAAATCGCAGGGGGTGCCACCATGTTCCAGTCCATGAGCAAAAATAACCTGATGAACGTAGGCGAGCGGAACGCTGCGGCATCCAGAGCGGTCCTGAAGCAGCTGAATATCCCGCTGCTGGCTGCAGACACCGGGGCCAATTACGGAAGGACGGTTACTTTTTTCCCGGAGACGGGGGACTTTCATATCCGGGCGGTGGGCAGGAACGAGACCGTCATATAGGGTAAGCAATACGGATTGGCGCTGGAGCGCCGGTTGCCCTGCGGGGCATAGAGAGGTAGACATGAAGAGAAATTTAATACCGGTAATTATGATGCTGGTGTCAGGAGTTATCTGCAGCCTGTTTACCATGGCTCGGGGAGAAAGCCTTCTGTTCCGGATGGCGTCCCTCCTGGGGGCTATGCTGCTGTTTTACGGACTGGGATGGGTATTGTGCAGTGTTTTAAATTATTTTGACAGTGAGAATGAAAAACGACTGGCCGCGGAGACCGCATTGCCCGAAGGGGAGGAAGCCGTGGAAGGAGAAGCGGGTCCTGCCACAACAGAATAAAGACATGGGATAGGCAGCGAGTAATGCGGAAAGGAGAAAACCATGGATGATGCAGGCAGAAAGAAGCTCTGGGAGGAGTACATGAAGACCCGATCGCCGGAGCTTCGGGAAAAGATTATTCTGGAATATGCGCCCTTAGTTAAGACTGTTGCCGGGAGACTCAGCATGTATCTCGGCTATAATGTGGAATATGATGACCTGGTCAGCTATGGTATTTTTGGCTTAATTGACGCGATAGACAAGTTTGACACTCTCAAGGAAGTAAAATTTGAAACCTATGCCAGTTTGCGGATCAGGGGATCCATATTGGATCAAATCCGCAAGATGGACTGGATTCCCAGGACCATCCGGCAGAAGCAGAAGCAGATTGACACTGTGATCCGTCAGATAGAGACGGAGACCGGGAGGAGTGCCACCGACGAGGAGATTGCCCGGGGCCTGGGCATTTCGGATGACGAATATTTGGATTGGCAGTCCCAGATGAAGATCACGGGGCTGGTATCCCTGAATGAGTATATTGAACAGGGCAGCGAAATATCGCAGGACGGCGGCCAGCATACGGCGGCCAGGTTTGTCAGCCCGGAGGAGAGCGTGGAAAAGCAGGAGCTTGTCAAGATACTGGGAGAGGCTCTGGAACTGCTGACAGAAAAAGAGAAAAAGGTTATCACCCTCTATTACTATGAGGATCTGACGCTGAAGGAGATCAGCAATGTGCTGGGGGTCTCGGAGTCCCGGATTTCCCAGCTGCATACCAGGGCACTTCAGAAAATGAGGGGGAAGATGGGAAATTATATGGGTATTCTTGGGGACCGTTAGGGATACTTCTGAAAGGCAAAAAACTTTGGATGGGAGGAAGCAAGGAATGGCTGTGAACGGTTATTTTAAACTGGTGAATATCCCCAATGGGTTTGGCGTAAAGTGCGTGCCGCCTAAGGACGGCGGGGAGGCAATACAGATAAGTGAGTTGATGGAATACCTGGAAAAGCGCGGGATTTCCTGTGACGCAGCCAAGATTAAAAAGGCCTTGGGAGCGGATACGGCGCAGACCGTGATGCTGGGGCCGGGCAGCTGTCCGCCGGAGCAGGAGAGTTATCATATGGAGGTCAGCGAGGATTCCATGACCGTGACCGTGCGCTTTTACCCGCCATCCGATACAGGGCAGCGCATGTCCATGGACGAGTTCATGAAGGATATGGAGTTCAAGAAGATTGTATATGGTGTGAATCGGGAACTGCTGCAAAGACATTTCCGCAAGGGCGAGTACTGCAAGAGCCTGGTGGTGGCAGAGGGAAAGCCGCCGCGCCATGGCAGTGACGCCAAGATCCAGTATTTTTTCAATACGGATCTGCATGCGGTTCCCACTTTAAAAGCCGATGGCAGTGTGGATTTTTTTAACTTAAATACCATCAACCACTGCAAGAAGGGCGACCTGCTGGCCCAGATTATTCCGGAGGATCCGGGGGAGTGCGGCTGCAATGTGGCGGGAGTACAGATCAAGCCCCGGAATGTGAAACGGGCGACCCTGCGGTTTGGCAAGAATGTGCTTCTGTCGGAGGACCGATTGTCCATATCTTCCCAGGTGGACGGCTGCGTATCGCTGGTGGATGACCAGGTGTTTGTGTCCGACCTGTACGAGGTGGAGAATGTTGATAACAGTACCGGGAATATAGAATTCGAGGGCAGCGTGCAGGTGAACGGCAATGTCTGCTCCGGTTTCAGCGTGATTGCCCAGGGCAATGTGATTGTCAACGGTGTGGTGGAAGGTGCGTTTATCCGCGCTGACGGCGACATCGTGATCACCAGAGGGATGAACGGCATGAGCAGGGGGCGTTTGGAAGCGGGCGGCAATATCATCGCCAAGTTTCTGGAGAATTCTTCAGCCAACGCAGTGGGCTATGTATCTGCGGAATCCATTCTGCACAGCAAGGTCATGGCGGGCACCGAGATCAATGTCACCGGCAGGAGAGGCTTTGTCACCGGCGGGCATGTATGTGCCGGATATAAGATCAGCGCCAAGAATCTGGGTGCCAACCTGGGCGCGTCCACGTTGGTGGAGGTGGGAGTGAACCCGGGTCTGAAGGCTGAGTACCAGACTTTGCAGGAGGAACTGCTGGAGATCCAGAAGGTGATCAAGAAGACGCAGCCGATCCTTACCAATTATGCCGAGAAGAAGGCAAAGGGGGTTCAGTTTTCTCCGGAGCAGATAAAATATATCCGCTCCCTGATCGTACTTGCCGATACCAAGAGAAAGGAGCTCCAGGAGAAGAGCAGGAAATGGGAGGAGCTGCAGACGGCCTTTGAGGGGCAGAATGATGCTTATGTGGAAGTTACGGGAGAGGCATTCCCCGGCACGGTGATTGTGATCAAGGATGTCTCCATGTCCCTGCGCAGCAGCTATCAGCACTGCCGCTTTAAGCGGATTGGCGGAGATGTAAAGATGGTTGGCCTATAATGCAGGCGTAATTTTTGGGAAAGGGATGATCATATATGGCTGTAAGTGCAATCCAAAACGCGACAATCGCCAGGGTGCAGGATTATTCGACAATCAAGCAGAATGAGGACAATAAAGGATATATGAACCAGGTCAGCATCGGCCAGGACCGGGATCAGGACAATCAGCAGAAGGCCAGGCAGGTGCGGTCCGGTGAGGAAGCGGAGTGGAAGAATAAGCGGCAGGATGCCCGGGAGAAGGGAAGCAACGAATACCGCGGTGACGGCGGCAGGAAACGCAGGGGGTCGGAACCTGCGCAGCAGATGGTGATCAAGGATCGACCGCAGCAGGGTTTTGATATGAAGGTATAATCGGATTGATGCAATGCCGCAGGGTATCCTGGGGTACGCGGAAAGAGGAATATTGAAGTATGAACAATATGGAGATTGTACTCCTCGTCATCGGAGTTCTTGTTTTTGTGGTCAGCTTTCTGATTCCAAACGGAAAAGGGGCCGGCGCGGAACATGGCGGAGAGATGGCCAAAGAAGAAATAAGCGATCTTGTGGACAAGGAATTAGACAGAATACGTGACCAGGTGGACGATACAGTGGAAGAGGCCATAAGAGATTCCATGGAGAGGACGGAGCGTTCCCTGGAGAGGATATCCAATGAGAAAATCATGGCGGTAAACGAATATTCGGATACCGTATTGGGACAGATTAATAGGAGCCAGCAGGAAATTACTTTCCTGTATGATATGCTCAATGCCAAGCATGACAGTCTGAAGAATACGGCTTCGGAAGTGGAGCAGAAGATCAAGGCAGCGGAGACTGCCAGCCGGGAAGTGGAGGCGGCGACCAGGGAGGCGGAGATGACCAGCCGGGAAGTAGAGGCGGCGACCAGGGAGGCAGAGATGGCTCTTCGGGAGACCGAGACTGCCGCCCAGATGGCCCGTCAAGTGGTAGCACCGGCTTTTCAGGCGCTGCAGGCCGCGGCAGAGGAGGCGCAGGAGGATAACAGTGAACCGGAGCAGATCTCTGAAGAGGAGATTTCTGCCCAGTCTCAGGAGGAATTACAGGGGACAGAGAGTTACAGCAATAAAAATGATAAGATCCTGGAACTTCACCGCCAGGGGTGGTCTGATGTGACCATTGCCAGACAGCTGGATCTGGGTGTGGGGGAAGTTAAACTGGTCATTGGTTTGTTTGAAGGAAGAAATAATTCATGAATAGGACAGGTTTAAAATACTATTTGCGTGCCCTGGGCATCGGCATCATTGTGACGGTGCTGCTGATGGGCTACGGCCGGAAAGGGCAGGCGCAGATGACGGACGAGGAAATCCGCCAGAGAGCGGTTCAGCTGGGGATGACGGAACCCCAGGGCGTGTTAGCGGAACTTGCCACCGCTCCGCCGGAGTCGGATTCCGCAAAGGAGCCTGGGGCAAGTCCGGCACCCACAGAGCAGCCGGAGGAGAGTCCGGCGGAGAGTCCGGCACCTACGGAGCAGCCGGAGGTAAGTCCGGCGGAGAGTCCGGTCCCCATGGAAGGGCCGACGGCGAGCCCGACGCCGACAGCAAAGCCAACGGCGAGTCCGGCCCCCACGGAAGGGCCGACGGTGAGCCCGTCACCGACAGCAGAGCCAACAGCAAGTCCGACACCGACGGCAAGTCCGACACCGACAGCAAAGCCAACGGCAAGTCCAAAGCCGACGGCAAGTCCAAAGCCGACAGCAAAGCCGACGGCAAGTCCAAAGCCGACAGCAAAGCCGACGGCAAGTCCCACGGCAAGCCCTGCCCCGGCAGGAGATGTGGTCACCTTGGTAGTCACCCGTGGAGAGAGTTCCGTGACTGTCAGCAAAAATTTGGAAGCATTGGGTTTGGTGGAGGATTACTGGACATTTGACCGTTATCTCTGTGAGAACGGGTATGACCATTCGATCGGTACCGGTACATATGAGATTCCTGTGGGGACCACCAGCGAAGAAATTGCCCGGATTATATGTAATTTGAAATAAAAGACCTTGCCAAAAGGCTCTTTCTGTGATATACTCGCAATGTTGTGAAAAAACACACGTACTTCTATTTGACAGTGGTGTCCCGCAAGCCGGGATAGCGGTCAGAGCCCGCCAAGGCTTAACGCAGCTGTGGCAGAGAGAAGGAAGTGCGGAGGACGGCACCGGGACACGGGCCGGAGAACCAAACGGAGGTAGAAAAATGAGCGTTATTTCCATGAAGCAGTTACTTGAAGCGGGTGTTCATTTCGGACACCAGACCAGAAGATGGAACCCCAAGATGGCTCCCTATATCTTCACTGAGAGAAACGGCATCCACATTATTGATCTGCAGAAATCTGTAGTTAAGGTGGACGAGGCATACAAGGCCGTTTCCGAGATTGCGGCACAGGGCGGCACCATCCTGTTTGTCGGCACCAAGAAGCAGGCGCAGGACGCAGTGAAGGCCGAGGCCGAGCGCTGTGGTATGTATTATGTCAATGAGAGATGGCTGGGCGGTATGCTGACCAATTTCAAGACCATTCAGTCCCGCATAGCAAGACTGCGTGCCATTGAGACCATGTCCACCGACGGGACTTTTGATGTTTTGCCCAAGAAGGAAGTAATCCAGCTGAGGAAAGAGTGGGAGAAGCTGGAGAAGAACCTGGGCGGCATCAAGGATATGACCAGGATTCCCGATGCGATTTTTGTGGTTGACCCCAAGAAGGAGAAGATCTGCGTACAGGAGGCTCATTCTCTGGGTATCACCCTGATCGGTATCGGCGATACCAACTGTGACCCTGAGGAACTGGATTATATCATCCCCGGCAATGACGATGCAATCAGGGCCGTGAAGCTGATTGTGTCCAAGATGGCGGATGCCGTGATCGAGGCTAATCAGGGTGAGGCTGTATACACCCAGGAGGATGTGCAGGCCGAGGCCACCGATATCGAGGAAGTGGCGGAAGAGGCTTAAGCGGCATCGCCAGATGCAGAACTTGAAACAGGAGGAATAAACAATGGCAGAGATTACCGCAGCAATGGTAAAGGAACTGCGCGAGATGACCGGCGCAGGTATGATGGATTGTAAGAAGGCCCTGAATGAAACGGGTGGCAATATGGATGAGGCCGTGGAGGTTCTGCGGAAGAGCGGCCAGGCCAAGGCAGTGAAAAAGGAAGGCAGGATCGCGGCGGAAGGGATTTGCCGCATTGCCACCAGGGGCGATGATACAGCCGCTGTGGTGGAGGTGAATTCTGAGACCGATTTTGTGGCTAAGAACGAGACCTTCCAGCAGTTTGTGGAGGCCGTGGCAGAACAGGCCGTGGCGACAGAGGCGACAGATATGGAAGCTTTTCTGGCGGAGCAGTGGAACGCCGAGCCTGGCAAGACTGTGCAGGAAGCCCTGGTGGAAAAGATTGCGGTGATCGGCGAGAAGCTGAGCATCAGGAGATTCGAGAAGGTAGTTGCCAAGGATGGCTGCGTGGTATCCTATGTACACGGCGGCGGCCGTATCGGCGTAATTGTTGAGGCCGAGACCAAAGTGGTGAACGATGCGGTGAAGGAAGCATTGACTAACCTGGCGATGCAGGTTGCTGCATTAAGCCCCAAGTATGTGGCTACCGAGGAGGTATCCGAGGAGTTCAAGGCCCATGAGAGAGAGATCATTGCCGCACAGATTGAACAGGATCCCAAGATGGCAGGCAAGCCCGAGAATGTTATTGCCGGTGCAGTCGAAGGACGTCTGAAGAAGGAACTCAAGGAGGTATGTCTGTTAGAGCAGGTATATGTGAAGGCTGAAGACGGTAAGCAGACAGTGGCCCAGTATGTGGCACAGGTATCCAGGGATAATGACACGGATTTGAAGATCAGGAGGTTTGTCCGCTTTGAGACCGGCGAGGGCCTGGAGAAAAAGAACGAGGACTTCGCAGCAGAGGTTGCTGCTCAGATGGGCAAATAGATAATATTATTGTGACAACGGATATGGGCAGAAAGAGATCTGGCAAAGCGGATTTCTTTCTGCTTTTCTTAAATATTTTTCCAAACCAAAATAATGAATAAGGAGAGGGCATATGACAACTACGAAGAGAATAGGGTGGATAGGGCTGAGTATTCTAGCACTGTTGGCAGCACTGAGTGTACAGATCGTAGCGAGTGTGGCGGTAGTGCTGCCCTATGCGTTCCTGGCAGGTGCCCGGGCGGCGGCCAACGGACAGGATACCGCCCGGGCTGTAGAGAATTTTATGGGCGATATGGGGGGGATCATGGGGATCGTCCTGGTGCTGGGAGGTGTTTGATTAAGGCTGGTATTTTTCCCCTGGTTCTATTACG